>DASVNY010000496.1:0-5587 GCA_036383615.1 Chitinophagaceae bacterium | reverse complement strand
AGGATGGCGATCGGCGCCATGCTTGCCATCAAAGAAAAAGGATTGAAGATGCCCCAGGATATTGGCCTGGTTGGCTTCAATAACGAACCGGTAACGAGTTTGGTGACGCCGGGTATTTCAAGTGTTGACCAACCTGCATTTGAATTGGGAAAGATCGCTGCCAAACTTTTTATTGAAACGGTTCACCAGGATAAAGATATCAGCGATGTGGACGAGGTATTAAAACCCAAGCTTATCATAAGAGAATCTTCACAAAAGAATATTTCAAAAAACGGCCGTACTAAATAATTATCTATGCGATTGCTTATTACAAATATCTTTTTGCTCCTTAGCCTTGCAACTCTTGCAGAAACTATCCCGGTAAAAAATATTGAGGAACTGAATGCTGCGAATAAAAAAGCTAAACCAGGTGATATCATCATTCTCCAAAATGGCGAATGGAAAGATGTAACGATCAAACTCAATTGCAGTGGCACAAAAGAACAACCGATAACTTTTAAAGCACAAACAGCAGGTAAAGTGCTGATCACCGGTCACTCCATGCTAAAGATCGGAGGCAATTATATTATAGTTGATGGCCTGTACTTTCAAAATGGTTATGCCGGCGATGAGCCTGTGATCAGTTTCCGTAGCGATAAAAACCAACTGGCAAATAATTGCCGTGTTACCAACACCGCAGTGATAGATTTTAACAACCCCAAAAGGATGGACGAGAATAATTGGGTGTTGTTCTATGGAAAGAATAATCGTCTCGACCATTGCAGCTTTAAGGATAAAAAGAATATGGGCGTATTGCTGGCCGTAGTACTGGATGATGAAAGAAGCCGCGAGAACTATCATGAGATAGATCATAATTATTTTGGAAGAAGACCGCCGCTGGCTTCCAATGGCGGTGAGATCATTCGCGTTGGCGTTTCGCAACATTGCCAGTATAATTCGAATACCCAGATCATGAATAATTTCTTTGAGTATTGCGATGGAGAAACGGAGATCATTTCGATCAAATCCTGCAGCAATATGATAGAAGATAATATTTTCAAAGAAAGCGAGGGGTCACTGGTATTAAGACATGGTGATAATAATATTGTATCAGGCAATTTGTTTGTAGGCAATGGCAAACCGGCAACGGGTGGTGTTCGGGTGATCAATAAAGGACAGATCGTTCGTAATAATGTTTTTTATAAATGCCGTGGCGCTTCGTTTAAAGCTCCTATCGCTGTAATGAATGGAATTCCCAACTCACCTGCAAATCGCTATGTACAGGTCACGGATGCGGAGATCGTTGATAATGTTTTTTATGAATGCAGCCCCTTAAGCTTTGGAGAAGGAAGCGATGCTGAAAGAACATTGCCTCCGGATAGAGTAACCTTTGCCAATAATATCTTTTACAATACAAAGGACCCGGCGATCTTTACCACTTCAGACGAGATCAATGGTTTTAGTTTTGAAAAAAATAAAGTCAGCACTGCAGTGAAGCAGGAATTGCCAGCAGGGTTTGCTAAAACAAAGCTGCCTGTGCAAAAATTGCATACAGGCGCTGCCTCCGATCCTATCTTCACTGATATCGGCATGATACCACTGGCGCTTAAGGATGCTAATATGAACACCGGGGCTTCCTGGTTTGCTAAAAAAGAAGTTCCCTGGGTAGTAAAAACAAACACGGTTAATTGCGCGACGGCTGAAGAAATTTATAACCAATTAGACAAAAAGGAGCCTGTAATCATCAGGTTGACGGCTAAAGAATATTCATTGACACAGCCTTTCATGATCACTAAAAAAGTACAATTCACCAGTGATAAGAAGAATACGATCCGCTTCAACACCTACAAGCAATTGGCAGTATTTGTTGTTTCTGCAAAAGGCAATCTTTCATTAAACAATCTCTCGATCGATGGAAGTAATACTAAAGCCAGCCATTTTATTGCCAGCGATAGCAGCGGCCATAGCGATCATTTTAACCTGTCTGTTCAAAACTGCAGCTTACAGAATTTTACAAGAGAAAATGACTGCCAGGATCTCTTCCATGCATTCAAATACATGATTGCCGACAGTATCATTATCCGTAACAATATATTTCTAAATAATAACACGGATGCTTTTATGATGGCGGATGAAAAAGAGGATAAAGGTTATTATAATGCAGAAAAAATAGTGATCGGTCATAACAATTTTACCGCGCAAAAAGGCCAGTTGCTGAATATTTATCGCGGAGGTAATGATGAAAGCACGCTGGGGCCTAATCTTAGTTTTAGCCATAATAAAGTAAAAGATTGCAATTCAGGAAAGGACCCTTTAATTCAATTAACCGGTGTGCAGGTAACAAACCTGTTTTCCAATAACTTTATTAATTCTAATCCCGGAAGCATTCTAATTAACTACAGGGATACTGTTAGAGCAAACCACAGCTTAGATAAAAACACGTTGTCGCAATCCGGTAGCATCGAAAAAAACCAGTTTGTGACAGGAAAATAAAATCATCTGATAATTAATAAACCAACAACATGAAGATCATTCACCAGGTACATCCACAGGATTTTGCCGGTTACAATACGAAACAGATAAGAGAAAAATTTTTACTGGAGAATCTTGTCCAGGCCGACAAAATAGAAGCTGCTTATACGCATTATGACAGGATGATCGTGGGTGCTGCCCATCCGGTTGACCAGGCTTTGCAATTAGGAACTTATGAGCAATTGAAAGCCGAATATTTTTTAAGCCGTCGCGAGATCGGCATTGTCAATATCGGTGGCAATGGTTATGTAACTGTGGATGACGAAAAGTTTGAACTGGAAAAACAGGACTGTCTCTATATCGGTAAGGGAAAACAAAAAGTAGTTTTTAGCAGCGCTAATAAAACAGCTGCGGCCAAATTCATTTTTTTCTCCTGCCCTGCTCACCAGGAATATCCCACAAGATTGATGAAACCGGCCGAAGCTTTACCAGCGGAGCTGGGCAGCCTCGATAATAATAATCATCGTGTGATCAACAAATACATTCACAACGATGGCATTCAAAGTTGCCAGTTGGTAATGGGAGTAACAAATTTTAAAAAAGGAAGTATCTGGAACACGATGCCGCCGCATCTTCATGACAGGAGAATGGAATCTTATTTCTATTTCGATCTTCCCGAAGCACAACGTATCATTCATTTCATGGGTGAGCCGCATGAAACGAGACATATCTTTTTGAATAATGAACAAGCTATTCTTTCTCCTGCGTGGAGCATACATAGCGGTTGTGCCACTGCCAGCTATTCTTTTATCTGGGCAATGGCTGGTGAGAATATGGTGTTCACGGATATGGATCCGGTTCCTGTGCAGACACTACAGTAGAAAATGTAAAATATTAAATGTAAAATAAGGAATGAGAAAGTTGGGCAGATCATAAAGGTCATATAAGTCATGGAGGTCATTGTAAAGATCGGAGTGCTCATATTGACTCTTTGACTTATTTGACCTGTATGACTTCTCCGACTTACTCACTAAATTCTAAGCTTCAAAAATTTATTTATATGCTCAACTTCAGAGTAGATGGAAAACTGGCTTTGGTAACGGGTAGCAGCCGCGGTATTGGTAAAGCCATTGCGGTCGCATTGGCAGAATCAGGTGCTGATATTATTGGTGTAAGTACAAAACCTGAACCCGGGAGTGAAGTGGAAAAAGCAGTGCAGGCTGCAGGCAGAAAGTTTTATGCTTACCAGTGTGACCTGTCTGATAGAAGCTCTGTGTATAGCTTTATCGAAAAAGTAAAAGCGGATCATCCCAAAATTGATATACTCATCAACAATGCCGGCAATATTATGAGAAAACCTGTTGCCGAACATCCTGATGAGTATTGGGACACTATCATCAATATTAATCTCAACTCCCAGTTTATTTTAACAAGAGAGATCGGCAAACGAATGATCGAACAGGGAGCAGGAAAAATTGTTTTCACCGCTTCATTACTTTCATTCCAGGGTGGCATCACTGTTCCGGGATATGCAGCAAGTAAAGGCGCTATTGCTTCTTTGATAAAAGCATTCGCCAACGAATGGGCAAAGTTTGGAGTAAATGTAAATGCTGTTGCCCCTGGTTATATTGCAACAGATAACACGGCTCAATTAAGAGCAGATGCCGAACGCAATGCTGCTATTCTTTCAAGAATACCGGCTAACCGCTGGGGTTCTCCTGAGGATTTGACCGGGGCATTTGTATTTCTTTCATCGCCGGCTTCTGATTATATGAATGGAACGATCGTAACAGTTGATGGTGGCTGGATGGGAAGATGAGTTAAGGAATATTTTCAGTCAAAAGACGATCATAAGAAGTGATGTCTCCTAACCGGCCGCGATTTATATCTTCTTCCAATACTTTATCTTTTGGCAATTCGCGAGCAGCGGCTGTGAGTTCGTAGTCTCTTTTACGATAGACCCAAACGACTGCATAAACAAGTACTCCTGTAAAAAGCCACCATTTCATAAACGACATATTGGTTAGTAAGCGCAAGAATATTGCCATAACGATCAACCAGGAAGCCGTTTTCTACACAACGGCACTATAATTGGGTTTTCCCTGTCATGGAATTGAAAAATATTGTCATTGAAGAGATCAGGAAAAGAGGGCCCATTAGTTTTCATGAATACATGGATTTTTGCCTGTATCATCCCAGGCTGGGTTATTACACTTCAGCTTCAGAAAGAATCGGTAAAAAAGGAGATTATTATACAAGCGCCTATATAGGACGGCTATTTGGACAAGTGATAGCAAAACAACTGGAAGAAATGTGGCGAAATATGGGTCAGCCAAATTTTGACATTGTTGAATATGGTGCCGGTAGCGGATTACTTTGTTATGATATTCTTTTTGCCCTGAAGTCAAACAAAAATTTTTTTGACAAGGTTACTTATCATGTTATAGAGAAAAGACCAGCCTCCCTGCTTTCCTGTATTGATAATAAGGTTTGTTTTTACAGCACTATTGATGAGCTTCCGTTAATAGAAGGATGTATCATTTCAAATGAGTTACTTGATAATTTTTGTGTTCACCGTGTCATCCAGGAAAAAGAACTGATGGAAGTGATGGTGGATCATGACCAGGGAAGATTTCGTGAATCGCTTCGCCCCGCTTCAAATGAACTGAAAAGTTATTTTCGCGAACTCGATATTTCACTCCCTGAAGGTTATCAAACGGAGGTCAATCTCAACGCCATTAATTGGTTGAAAGAATTATCTGCGCATTTAAGAAGAGGATATGTGCTTACGATAGATTATGGATATCCATCGAATGAATTATATGGCGATCATCGCTCAGAAGGCAATCTCCTGTGTTATCACCGGCATCGTGTCAATACGGATCCCTATGCGAATATCGGGGAGCAGGATATCACCACTCATGTCAATTTTTCTGCACTCAGGCATTGGGGAACAAAGTATGGATTGGACCTTAGCGGCTTTACTACTCAATCTTTCTTTCTGCTGGGATTAGGTATTTCACAGGAGGCAGCAAAGGACCCGGCTTCGGTAGCTTCGCCCGCTTTACTAAAAACTTTGCTGGTCGATCTTGGCAATAAAATGAAAGTGCTTATCCAGGAAAAAAATATTTTTTCT
>DASVNY010000495.1:0-5748 GCA_036383615.1 Chitinophagaceae bacterium | reverse complement strand
ATATAAAGGCAAAGAAGTGATGAAGCGAAATGTGAACAGCAATGTAGCGGTGGATGAACTCATCAACCTATTAAAAGAAAATAATGCATGGATAGAAGCTTAGTCCAAATGAGATGGCGCTGTCTATTAGCTGTAATTTTGTTCAGTAGCTTGTTTTCCTGTTCTCCAACTACACAGGATCTTTATAACAAAGCAGAGAGGTTGATTGATAAAAAGGAATATGCTAAAGCGATTGAAATATATAATAAGATAATTAGGAAAAATCCCGGTTTCCAGGATGCTCATTATAATAAGGCCTGGTGCTACTTACAAGACAGTAATTTTTCAAAAGCGTTGGACCATTTTGAATATATTTTAAGAATGAAAGGAATTAAGGACGATTCCACTCAGTTTATTATTGAATGGAATGCCGATTCTCCATTTGCCAGTGAAAAGGATAAGCGCCAAATTCCTGTTGATGAGATTTATTACCAAATAGCAATAACAAAGTATCACATGGATAGTTTGCCCGTTGCTTACAGGGGGTTTCAAAGATGCATTACTAAAGACTATTTAAAATCAGATTGCCTGATCTGGCAGGGTTTGACATGGGTGAAAGCCGGAGAAAACACAAAAGCCTGTGAGCTATTCAGCAAGGCGAAATATTTATCGAATGATGCAGATGCATATATCAGGGACTATTGTCAATAACAAAAAATGAATAAAAAAACCTGGATCGCTCTTTTTCTCTTAACACTTGCGTTGCATATCGCCAGTGACTATTTACCCCTTTCCTATCTCTCCTACATCACAAAACCATTGCTGATGATTTTACTGCTTACCGGGTTTATCTCTGCAAGTAAAGGGCTTCATTCAGCTTTGAAAAAATGGGTGATCATTGCGCTGATCTTTTCCTGGGTGGGCGATGTGTTGTTAATGTTCCAGGAAAAAGAGCCACTATTTTTTTTATTAGGACTGTCAGCATTCCTGTTGGCGCATATTTTTTATATCCTGTTTTTTCATGGCATTAAAAAAGAAGAAAGTATTAGCAGCCGCTGGTGGTTGTTGGTTCCTGTAGTGGTCTATTATACTGTTTTGATCGGGGTATTGTATCCGCACCTCGCGGATATGAAAGTTCCGGTGCCTGTGTATGGCATTGTTATCAGCTTTATGCTGCTGCTGGCATTACATACTTTATTTATAAAAAATAAAACTGCCGGGCAATGGATGGCAGCCGGGGCTATGTTTTTTATCATTTCGGATTCTGTATTGGCCATCAATAAATTTTACCAGTCTTTTGAAGCGGCCAATATCATTATCATGCTCACCTATGGACTGGCGCAGTTATTCATCGTGCTGGGAGCAATACATTATTTTCGTAACAAAGTATAAAAGGAATTCCTTAGTATCAATATATGCAACAAACAGATTTTTTAGTGATAGGTTCAGGCATTGCAGGGTTGACGTATGCATTAAAGGTAGCGCAACAGTTCCCTGATAAGAAAGTGTTGGTCATAACAAAAGCGGCGGCTGATGAAACCAATACCAAATATGCACAAGGCGGAATAGCGGTGGTGAATGATCTTGAGAATGACAGTTTTGAAAAACATATTGAAGACACGTTGATCGCCGGTGATGGATTATGCAATGAAAAAGTAGTAGAGATCGTGGTTAAAGAAGGGCCGGAAAGAGTGAGAGAGATCATTGAATGGGGCGCCCGCTTTGATAAAGAAAAAGACGGCGATTATAAATTAGGCAGGGAAGGTGGTCATTCGGAGTTTCGCATCCTTCATCATAAGGATGTAACGGGAAAAGAAATGGAGAGAGCATTGATAGATGCCGTGTCGAAGCAAACAAATATTGAATTCATCAAACATTGCTTTGTTGTTGATATTATCACGCAACACCATTTGGGTTACCTGGTCACGAAAGCAACACCCGATATCGAATGTTATGGTGTGTACGTATTGAACCTGGTAACGAATAAGATCGAAAAGATCGTTTCCCGCATCACCTTATTGGCCAGTGGTGGCAATGGACAAGTATATAGAACAACCACCAATCCTTCTATTGCAACGGGTGATGGGGTAGCGATGTTTTACCGTGCAAAGGGAAGAATTGAAAACATGGAATTTATCCAGTTTCATCCAACGGCATTGTATGAAGCCGGGATGAGAGGACAGGCATTTTTAATTACAGAAGCTGTTCGTGGCGATGGTGGCATTCTTCGCAATAAAGATGGTGAAGCATTTATGGAGCGGTATGATGCAAGAAAAGATCTTGCACCCCGTGATATCGTTGCAAGAGCTATCGATAGTGAAATGAAACGAACAGGTACGGAACATGTATGGTTGGATTGCCGGCATTTCAGCAAGGAAAAATTTGTTGAACACTTCCCTAATATTTATGAAAAATGTTTGTCGATCGGGATTGATATTACAAAACATATGATACCTGTAGCGCCGGCAGCTCATTATAGTTGCGGTGGCATTAAAACAGATGAGTGGGGCAGGAGCAGTATCAAGAATTTGTATGCATGTGGTGAATGCGCCAGTACAGGTTTGCACGGCGCCAACCGCCTGGCAAGTAATTCGCTGCTGGAGGCAATGGTATTTGCACATCGTTGTTATTTGGATAGCATGACAGCTTTTTCGGATAATTCTGCCAACGCGAGAGCTGTGGTGGATACGATCATCCCTGACTGGAAAGCGAAGGGAACTTCGGAGCCAAAAGAAATGATTCTTATCACGCAAAGTCTGAAAGAGCTGCAACAGGTAATGAGCGATTATGTAGGTATTGTCCGGAATGATATTCGTTTGCAAAGAGCCATGAAAAGACTGGATCTTTTATGGGAAGAAACCGAACAGCTTTACCAGGCATCCAGCGTATCGCCACAATTGCTGCAGTTAAGAAATATGATAACGGTGGGTTATCTTATTGTAAAAGGAGCAGCATTCAGAAAAGAAAGCAGGGGATTGCATTATAATACGGATTACCCGGGCAAGAGCCCATTGGTGCAGAACATCGTTCTCTAATAAAAAAGAACACAGGCAACACTGATCAAATAGATTATCCCAGATTAAATCCGTGCAAATCCTTCAAACCTGCGTAATCCGTGCTCCATTCCCTAATCAATTAAACAGTTTCTAAGGTTATCTTTGCGGCCATGTATTATATCGTCTTTGGTATTTTGTATTTGATCTCGCTGCTCCCCTTCTTTATTCTTTATGGTATAGCCGATTTTGCTTTTCTCATTCTTTACACGATCATGGGATACCGGAAAGAAGTGGTATTGACAAACCTTGCCAATGCTTTTCCCGAAAAAACTGAAGCGGAAAGAAAAACGATCGCCCGGAAATTTTACCGCAATTTCCTGGACAACTGGGTCGAAACGATCAAACTTTTATCTGTCAGTAAAAAAACATTGAACAAAAGGATATCCGGAAACTTTGATGTGTTTCACCAATTACATCAAACTGGTCAGTCGGCGCAGGCCAATTTGGGTCATTTTTTCAATTGGGAGATCATGACGCTTCATTGTGGTATCAATCAACCCTATACTTTTTTGACCGTTTATCTTCCGCAAAGCAGCCCGATCATGAACCGGCTGATCATGTACCTGCGGGCAAGATGGGGTAACCCGCAAATTCCTTCTACCGATATGGCAAGATCGATCATGCCATGGAGGAAAAAACAATTTCTCATCGCATTAGGGGCCGATCAAAACCCACCTGCACCCGAGAATGCTTACTGGCTCTATTTTATGAACCAGCCAACGGCTTTTGTAAAAGGACCGGAGAAAAATGCAAGGGCGCTTAACCTCGCGGTTGTGATGCTGATAACAACGCGGAAGAAAAGAGGACATTATCATTTCGATTATTACTTGCTATCGGATTCGCCCAAATCATTACCGGAAGGAGAGTTGATGAGACAGTATGTAAGACATTTGGAAGAAAATATCCGTTTGCAACCGGAGTTATATCTCTGGAGCCATAAGCGATGGAAACATGGATGGAAAGATGAATATGCCAGTATGTGGGTGGATGAAAAAGCTCCCCCGGTGGCAGCCATATCTGTGTGATTAAAGTTAACTGACATGTATTATTTAGTGCGGGGCCTTCTCTATGGAATTTCGCTGTTGCCGTTTGGCATTTTATATCTTTTCAGTGATCTTTTTTATATCATTGTTTACTACCTGTTGAAGTATCGTCGCGGTATCGTAATGCAAAACCTTGCCATTGCATTTCCGGAAAAGACAGCATCGGAAAGAAAAAAAATAGCCAGGCAATTTTACCGGAACCTCATTGATACATTCATTGAGTCGATAAAATTTATTTCCATTTCTGAAAAGCAACTGGAGAAAAGAAGTTCAGGCGATTTTGAAATGATCAACGGGCTTATAGCAAAGGGAAAAAACATTCACCTGATGGCGGCCCATCAATTCAATTGGGAATTTGCCAATCTGTTGTATGCAAGAAAACTTTCCATTCCTTTTGTTGGTGTCTATATGCCGATTTCCAATAAGATCATTAACCGCTTGTTTTATACTTTCCGGAAGAAATACGGTACTGTTCTTATATCAAAAGACGATTTTAAAAACAAGCGACATGAAGTTTTTGCCAAGCAATACATTCTCGCTTTAGCAGCTGATCAAAATCCCGGGTTGCCCGGTAACGCTTATTGGATGAATTTTTTTGAAAAGCCGGCTCCTTTTGTTACCGGGCCGGCAAAAGGTGCTGTAAAAAATAATACAGCGGTTGTGTTTGTTGGGTTTCAAAAAATAAAAAGAGGGCATTATCATTTCACCAACAGCTTGCTCACAGAGAACGGAGCTGATCATAGCCCCGAAGAGTTAACAAAAATGTATAGGGATGCATTGGAAAAACTCATTCGTGACGACCCGGCTAATTATTTATGGAGCCATCGCCGCTGGAGATGGGATTGGAAAGAAGAATATGGCCCCATATTGCCGGGTTAATGCGTTCACGGTTTATACAATCTTATCATAGCGCTGCTGCCTTCGGTACTTTCAAGTCTTGCTTCATACCGGTTATCACCGCAAATAGCGATCATATAAGAAGTATTGGGTGGAATAGAACCTAAATTTTCCGCCACCATGATCAATTCATTGTTTTGTTTCAATTCGCTTATGGCAAATTTGATCGGATAGGCGCTGCCTGTTAATCGTATATGCTGAAAGATAAGTTTGTCATTCAAAAAAAGTGAAATGGAATCTCCATCGATTTCTGCGTTATCATAAAACCGAAGTTCTACTGAATCGCCGCTGAGCGGGATCTCGGTTGTCAGTATCTTTTTCCTGCCTGCAAATTTTTCTTCAATAGTTAATGGCCTGGCAGGTTCTACCGGTTTGATAGCAGGTTTGGGTTCTTCAATGCGTGGAGGCTCAGCCTTTTTTTCTGCTACTATTGGAGGAGCAACAACAACCGGCGCTTCTTTTTTTGGTGGCGTTGGTTTTACAGGTTCTTCAACCCGGAGGGTTGTTTGTGATAATAGCGAAATACTATCAATAATATCGGGGTCATTGGCTCCTGCCAAAAAATTATCGATCACAAAATCCCATTCATCTTCGAAGATGGAGGAATTGGTTTTATCCAAATGCACTTCACCTTTTGTATCGGTGGGGTCTTCTTTGCGGGCCGATTTTCCATCGAGCATCATACGGCCGCTGCCGGGACAATTAAAATCAGCGGAGGATAAGAGTGGTATTTTGCCCGGAGTGTTTAAACTGACCCGCCCTGTTTTTTCTTC
>DASVNY010000494.1:0-6646 GCA_036383615.1 Chitinophagaceae bacterium | reverse complement strand
TGCAGGTCAGGCTGGCTTTACCACTAACAACCCTGCTGGTCTAAGCTTGGGTGAAAACTACCTGTTGTCCTCATTCGCTCGTGTTAATTACAATTACAAAAACCGCTATTTCTTAAGCGGGAACGTTCGCCAGGATGAGTACTCTGCTCTTGGTGTGAAGAAAGGTTACTTCTATGGCGTTTCTGCAGGCTGGGATATCTCTAAAGAAAATTTCTGGCAATCAGGTTTGAGCAATGTATTAAGCAGCTTCAAACTTCGTGGAAGCTTTGGTAAGGTGGGTAACACTGCTGGTATTGGAAACTTTGCCACCTACTCTACCTATGGTTCTGGTCTTTACAATGGAGGCGCAACCCTTGCATTTAGCTCAGTAGGTAATGATAAGATTAAATGGGAAACAAGTACAAAAACTGATATCGGTTTCACCTTTGGTTTATTCAACGACCGGATTACCGGCGATTTCGCTTACTACAAAAATGATATCGATCATTTGATCCTGAGTGTACCACAAGCACCTTCTGCTGGTTTGCCAAATAATATCCTGCAGAACGTAGGTACTATGTACAATAAAGGTTTTGAAGTTCAGATCAATGCAGAGCCTATCAGAAAGAAGGATTTTGTATGGAATACAAGCTTCAACTTCTCATTCAACAAAAACCAGGTTACCTCATTGGCTAATGGTTTGTTAGAAATTCAAACTGCTACCAGTCTTGAAACAGTCAATGTAACAAGACCAGGTTATGCTGCAGGTTACTTAAGAGTGATCCGCACAGGTGGCGTTGATCCTGCAACAGGTCGCAGGATCTTTATCAACGCTGCTGGTCAGCCGATCTACTACCAGTTTGGTGGCACACTTCCAGCGGGTCAATACAACTATATGACTGCTGCAGGTGGTCGTTATGAAAGAGTAAATCCTGATGGATCTATTACTCCTTTGCAAATCAACTGGGCAGATGATGGTGTGATGTATGCTAACCCAATTCCTAAAGTTCTGGGTGGTTGGGATAATACATTCCGCTTCAAAAATTTCGATGTTAACTTCTTGTTTACTTACCAAACCGGATTCTACCTGTATTACGGTTCAGCAGCAGGTATGATGGATCAGCGTTTCTGGAACAATACAACAAATGTGTTGAACTACTGGCAGAAGGCAGGGGATAACACTGATATTCCTAAGCCAATGTATGGTGACAACGTATCTAATGGATCAGCTATGCCAATGGATATCCATGTGCACAAAGGTGATTTCGTAAAACTGCGTACTGTACAAGTTGGATATACTATTCCTAAGAGCCTGCTTTCAAAAGCAAACATTAGCAATGCACGCTTCTATATCAGCGGACAGAACTTAGCAATCATTACCAAGTATCCTGGTCCTGATCCTGAAGTATCAACAAACGGAAACTCTACAACAGGAAGTGGTATTGATAGAAACACACTGGCGAATGGCCGTACAATCACTGTTGGTTTAAACATCAATTTCTAGTAGTTAAAATTTTTGTAGAATGAAAAATATTTTGAAATATATATTGATGGCAACGGCAGTAGCTGGTCTTACTGCTTCCTGCAACAGGGAAAATCTGAGTCCCGCCCCGGAAACATCAATTTCGGATGCAACTGCCTTTGACCAGCCATACCGGATCACTAACCAGGTACTATCCCTGTATTCAGCATTTAAAAATGGCCAGCTTTATGGTGGCCGTGTGCTTGTATATGGTGATAGTAAAACTGAAGAGTTTATCAGCGAAGATCCAAACCTGGTAACTGGTGCCGACGTGTGGGGCCTTAACCCTACCAACAGCGCAACAGCTGTTGTTAACTTGTGGGCACAGGCTTATTCTGTTATCAACCAGGTAAATGTTTTCCTGGATGGTATGGAAACAAAAGGTTTGACTGTAATTGGAACCACTATAGGTACACAGTATATGGCTGAAGCTAAATTGCTTCGTGCAATGTGCTATTTTAACCTGCTGCAATTTTACTGCAGACCTTATGCTGATGGCAACGGTTCTAAATTAGGTGTGCCTCTTCGTCTTACACCAATCAAAGGACCTGGTTTTTCAGATTTGGCAAGAAGTACAACTACGGAAATATATAACCAGATCATAGCTGATCTTGATTATGCTGAAACCAACCTTCCCGCTACTAATTCCGGGGTGAATAGTGTAATCAGGGCGCATAAAAACACTGCCATTTCATTAAAGACAAGAGTCTATCTGACAATGCAGAAGTACACTGATGTAATTACGCAGGCTAATAAAATTGTGCCTAATGCCGCTCCATTTGTTGCTTCTTCAGGAGTTGCAAATGCGTTGACACCAGATTATGCTAACATCTTTAAAACACCTTTCACTACAGTAGAATCAGTATTCAGCCTGCCTTTCACAACAGGTACTGGTGACGCTCCTGGCACTCAGAATGGCTTGCAAAGCTATTACTATAACAGCTCAACCGGAACTGGCTCTATCTATTCAATCAACCAGTCTGCAATTTATGCTAACGTAGGTTGGACAGCAACTGACAGAAGAAGGTCACTTATTTATTCTGCTGCCAGCGGTAAAAAATACCTGACTAAATTCCCGACAGCTGCTCCGGCTGATTTTGTTCCTGTTATTCGTTGGGCTGAAGTGCTGCTCAACACCGCTGAAGCGCTTGCAAGAACAAATACGGGTGTGAATGCAAGAGCACTGGCTTTGCTGAATGCTGTTAGACAAAGATCTGATGCAACTACAACATTGGCCCCAACTACTCAGCAGGAACTGATCGATGCAATCCTGACTGAAAGAAGAATTGAGTTCCTTGGTGAAGGTCTTCGTAACAATGACCTGATGCGTTTGCTACAAACTATTCCTGCAAAAGGAACTGTTGGTGCAAAAGCTCCAAGCCAGGAAGGTTATATCTGGCCAGCATCTTCAACTGAAAAATCTTTGAACAAATTATGGGTGGATAATTAATCCAACTCATATAAAATAAAAAAGGGAGATCAATTGATTTCCCTTTTTTATTAACGATTAAAATTTTGTCTTTGAATTGTCGCCGGCTTACTGCTACTACAATTGAAAACCTTATTATTCCAGCACCTCACCCAGCTTTTTTTCCAACGCTTCGCCTCTCAATCCTTCCGCAATCACTTTTCCATTAGGATCAACCAAAATATTGTAAGGAATTCCGATCTGACCAAACCCATACACTGATACCACATCGCTTTGCCATTCTTTCAGATCGCTGATATGCATCCAGGTTAAGCCATCTTCCTTGATAGCTTGCTGCCACGCTTCTTTCTTCTTATCCAGTGACACGCCGAGAATAGCAAAATTTTTATCCTTGAATTTATTGTAAGCGCTCACCACATGAGGGTTTTCAAAACGGCAGGGCTTACACCAGCTTGCCCAAAAATCAACCAATACATATTTGCCTCTCAGCGAACTGAGTTTTATTTCTTTTCCATCCAGGTCGGGCAATGCAATTTCGGGGGCCAGCTTTCCCGTCCACAATTGCGGCGATGCCATTTGCTCCTGCATTTGCAATTGCTGTTCCATTGAACGTTTTATCATCGCGAGTCTTGAATGATCGGGAAATTTTGCAGCGGCATCGAAAATGATCTTATTTACTTCCTCATCAGACAACCCTCTCAAATTCATTTTAGGGTTATTCGCTGTGAACTGGTAATTGCCCAATTCAAATAAAGTGACGGCAGGGTTAGCGGCCACACTAATTGATTGAAGAAAATCTTCTCTTATCTTTTGAGAGGTAGTATTCAACTCTTCTCTCACTGTTGCCAACAAGCTGTCAGTGGCGCCGGCTGTTCTCAAACTATCCTCACGACCTGTGATCAAAAAAATATTTTGCAGCCCTTTATTAAAATCATAAATAAATTCTTTCATTTGAGCGCTACCCGTTGATCCCTTCACTTCATAGCTGGTCGGAATAAGATCACTTTCCTTTGGAAACACAATGTCGATACTGATCTTATCAGCGTCATTTACAAAAGATGCAGCCGGAAGATCATTTTGCCCCACACGCAGGTTATATACCGTAAGCTCAGCTTTATCAATTTTGAAAGAATATTCACCTTCTTTTCCTATAGCCGAAGAATCAACCACTATACGTTGCATGGTGCCCATAGGCAATTCTTCCAGGTAAATTGTCTGGGCCTTATTATTGATGATCTTTCCGCTTATGGCAAATTTCTCTTTCGAGCTTTTGCACGAAAGCACCATTGCCATTATCAATGTTATTGCCATTACACTTCTCAACTGGAACTTCATATTTATAATTTTAATTTATTCGATAATTTCTTGTATCGCAGGGAGCGCCAGGGACCGCAATGACCGTAAAGGCCTGCGTTCTTTGCGCACCCTTTGCGAGCTCTGCGATACTTTTTTCTTAATCACTTTAATTTTCTTAATAGTAATTCATTGGTCAGCTTTGGATCAGCTTTCCCCTTGCTTTGTTTCATCACCTCTCCGACAAATAAAGCCAGTAACCCCTTTTTTCCTTTTTTATACTCGGTCACTTTATCAGCCAGTTTTGCCAGCACATTATCAATGAGAGGATCGATTGCTGAAGCATCAGATTGCTGAAGCAGGTTATTCTCTATCGCGATCTCTTCTGCTGTTTTAGCTGGTTGCTTTATTAATTGGTCGAGCACTTTGGTGCTGGCAATAGAGAAGCTCAATTTTCCTTCATCAACCATTTTTATCAATGCCGCCAATCTTGCTGCTGAAACAGGAAAGGAATCAATTTCGCTGCCAGCTTCATTCATCCACCCTTTCACAGGGCCCAGCATCCAGTTGGCAGCAGCTTTATAATTACTGTTAGCCTGGATCACCTGTTCAAAATAATCACTAAAAATTCTTTCTTCTGTCAATAAGCCGGCATCATAGGCTGAAAGTCCATATTCGGTACTGTACTTTTTTATACGCTCCTGCTGCAGTGGCGGTATAGATTTTCTTATCCTTTCAATAAACTCTTCCTGCAAATGAAAGGGAGCCAGGTCAGGTTCGGGGAAGTAACGATAATCATCTGCATCTTCTTTTTCTCGGGTGGCAAACGTGGTGCCGTTGTTTGCATCAAAACTTCTTGTTTGCTGGATGATCGTCTCTCCTTTCTCCAGCATTTCAATTAAACGCTTTGATTCAAATTCGATCGCTCTTTTCACATTGCGGATAGAATTCAGGTTCTTCACTTCCACTTTGGTGCCCAATTTCGTTTCGCCTTTTTTCCGCACCGAAATATTGGCATCACAACGCAAGCTGCCTTCTTCCATATTGCCATCACATATTTCCAGGTAACGAACCAGCTTCCTGATCTCCGTTACATAAGCATATGCTTCATCAGCGCTTCTTATATCCGGTTCGGTTACGATCTCGATCAAAGGAGTGCCTGCCCTGTTCAGGTCAATACAGGTATTGGCCTCATCTGCATCATGAATGCTTTTGCCGGCATCCTCTTCCATGTGAATGCGGTTGAGCCGAACATTCTTTTCTTCTGTTGTTTGTATGGAAACATAACCTCCTTTGCAAATAGGGGTTGTGTGTTGCGAAACCTGGTAACCTTTGGGAAGATCGGGATAGAAATAATTCTTACGGGCAAAATAGTTGTTGCGTTCAATCTCACAATGACAGGCAAGCCCCATTTTAATCGCAAATTCGATCGCCGTTTTGTTCATCTTTGGCAAGGTGCCTGGGTGGGCCAGGGTTATGGGGCTGACATGGGTATTAGCATCAGCGCCATAAGCATTACTATCCCCACAAAACAGCTTGCTTTCTGTTTGAAGCCTTGCATGCACTTCAAGGCCTACCACTATTTCATATTGATCAAACGCTTCCATTATTTCGCCCGCAAAAATAGGCCAAAATGAGGCTACCTGTTTCCCCCAGATTTTCGCTGATCTGATCGCAGATTTCGCCAATAATCCTCATGAATTTTGCTTATCAACTTTAAAAAGACTTTTGAACCAGACTTCTGCATTCATCTGTTCCTCTGTTCCTCTGTTCTTCTGTTCAAAAGAAAACCCTCCTGTTAAAAACAAGAGGGCTTCACATGCTTGATGTATATGTATCAAAGATTTGCTGTCTTCAATTTGCGGGGGATCTTCACTTCCACGTTTTGTGTTTTGCCATCTCTTTTCAACTTTATCATCACAGAAATTTTATCCTTGCTTTCACGGATGATCTTGGCTACTTCGTCAGCGCTGTTCACAGCTTTACCATCAATTTCAGTGATCACATCTTCTTCTTTCAGCCCTGCTTTTGCAGCATTGCTTTCATCATCCACATTCAACACTTTCACTCCTTTGCCATCATCGGTATCCTGAACAGACAATCCCAATTTTGGTGTACCACTTCTTACCTGGTTATAATTATATGGTGATGGGGTGCCAACGCGGGCACGGGGCATAATATCTCCCATATCAAAATGTTCCATTTTAAAATTCTGGCCGGGAACAGTAGTGAAAACATTAGCGCCTTTCCATTTGCCAAGCTCGGCTGTTACTTTTTGCTCTTTTCCATCACGCAGATAGGTTACATCTACTTTATCACCTGGCTTTTGCTTTTTAATGACCTCCGTAAGCTCATCAGTGGTCTCGATCTTTTTATCTCCCACTTTTGTGATAATATCATCTTCTTTCAAGCCGGCTTTTTCC
>DASVNY010000493.1:0-3660 GCA_036383615.1 Chitinophagaceae bacterium | reverse complement strand
CTACTCCTTTCAAAGCACAAACAGTTGCTGTTGCTACACCATGTTGCCCGGCACCCGTTTCTGCAATGATCCTTTTCTTTCCCAGCCGTTGCGCCAATAATATCTGGCCGATCGTGTTATTGATCTTATGAGCGCCGGTATGGCAGAGATCTTCTCTCTTCAAATAGATAGTTGTATCATGTTGCCGGCTTAATCTCTCCGCCAGATACAAAGGCGTGGGTCTTCCCACATAATCCTTCAACAATTGCTGAAACTCCTGTTGAAAAGATTCCTCTTTTGTTATCTCTATATACTTTGTCCGCAATTCCTCTACATTCCGGAAAAGCATTTCGGGAATATAAGCTCCGCCAAAGGAACCATAATAACCCATTTCGTTTGGTGATATGTATATTTTTCCTGACATAGATTAGTCCTTTCGTGTTCTGCAACTTGTTTTTATCTTATTCAAAAATTTGTACAGCAGATGAAGTCCAAATGTTCCATGATAACCATAATCTTTTACCTTTTTCATTTTCCCTTCATAATAAACCTCGGTTACTACAGTTGCAAGATCGGATACAAGTTTGATCTCATACTCGTCCTCAAGACCTGGAAAATTTATATAGCCCAACAAATCTTCTAATTCTTTGATCATCTCAACATTTATTTTTGACTCATATACTCCATTTACCCAAAGTGTTGAGTCATACCTATAAGAGCTCTTATTACCCTGTAGGGTAACATTGCCATCCCGAAAAATTTTCATCACCGGAATATCAATCACCCCACTCCATGTAGAGAAAATTCGAAAAACAACAGAATCAAATTTGAATTTCGATGCAGGTTTACTATTATACTCAACAAACCCGTCGAATTTGTATATCAGTGTATCTCTTTTAAGATCTTTCTTCCAATCAATTTTCAATTGATTTCTTTCGACACAATTGACTACTAAGAAAGACTTATTATCAACATCCAATTCCTCAATTCCAGTGGGATAGAAACTAAATACTGTACTCCCTATATATTTAAGCTCCACCGAATCGTTCCTGGTCAGAAATGCAAGTACCGCAAGTTGAGAATATATCTTCCCGGAAAAGATAAGATCAGTTTTGCCATCCTGGTTAAAATCAGCTTTTATCCATTTCCTCTTGGTTAACGAATCAACGATCAGGATTTCTTCCGGGGTCAAAAAGCGTTTTGGAAAAATGCTGTAAATATCTACTCCAACTTTTTTCCATTCCAGTTTATACGTATCGCTATAACGCTGAACAAACCTGACTGCATCATCATCGTTGCTAATCTCATCAATGGCTAATTGAGCATCGGCATTTTTAAATGCGAGAAATAATATTGCTATGAATAACTGTAGTCGCATATACTCACCTTAGCTTACTTACAAATTCCCTCACCTTCTCGATATTTTTTATACCCGCGCTTACTTCAAATTTGCTATTGATATCTATCGCGAATAATTTTTTTGCTTCCGGCAATGCTGCAAACTCTTTTATCTTTTCTTCATCACCCGGCTCAATACCTCCACTCAGGAAAAACAGCTTGTCAATATTGGTGCCTTTCAACACGTTCCAATCGAATTTTTTCCCAGTACCTCCATAACCTGCACCTAATGTATCAAACATGAACATATCACATCCTTCATCATAAGGTCGCAGCATCCATTCGATAGGATCGTTATCACTTAAGCGAAAAGCTTTGATCACTGTTACATAGTTGGCCACCTTTTCGCAAAACCGTTCTGACTCATCACCATGCAACTGCACCATATCCAACCGGTACTCTTCCACATTTTGCATCAATTCCTCAAAACCCATATTCACAAACACACCCACTTTGGCAATACGACCACCGGTTTTTTTCAACACAGCCGGGCTGATTTTTTTCTTTACATATCTCGGCGACTTATCATAAAAAATAAAGCCGGCAAGATCAACACCCATTTCGTCGAGCGCATTCACCTGCTCAGGTAATGTCATGCCACATACCTTGATCTTTAGTCCCCTTGAAGGCGGGGCTTGCTGATTCGTTTCAGTTGAAATTTCACTCATAGTTTGACCAGTTTAATTAATTACTGGCAAAACAATCGTTTGGTTATTTTCATCGCGACCTGAGATCAATCACAAATTGTTCAAAAGCCAAACCCGGGTCCTTCATTTTCATAAAATTCTCACCGATCAAAAAACCTTTGAAACCTGCTTTTCTTAAAGCTACTATCGTTTCCACATCACTGATCCCACTTTCAGCAATAGCAGGTTTACCCGCTGGTATTTTATCAATAAGACTTAATGATGTTTCGATACTCACTTCAAAGGTTTTTAAGTTCCTGTTGTTCACTCCCACCATATCTATTTCATCACAGACATGCTCCAGTTCTTCTTCATTATGTATTTCCAGTAAAACTTCGAGTCCAACGCTTTTGGCATAGCCCGCTAAATTTTTTACTTCCAACGGCGACAAACAAGCAGCGATCAGCAATATCACATCAGCGCCAAAAGCTTTTGCTTCTGCTATCTGCCATTGATCAACAATAAAATCTTTTCTTAACACTGGTATATCTGTTACCACTTTTGCCTGGATAAGATCATCGAGATCACCTCCGAAAAACTCATCATCTGTCAGTACAGAAATACCAGCTGCGCCATGATTATTATATGCTCTTACTACCGGCTCCACTTCCTGCTCTTTCGTTTTGAACCAACCCTTGCTCGGGCTCTTTCTTTTAAATTCTGCAATGATGCCCGTACTTCCTTCGGCCAGCAAACTTTGTTTCAAAGAACGGTTCGTGAATTTCCAGAAAAAACCTTCCCGCTCAAACCGCTCAATACTGCTCAGTGGCTTGAACTTCTCAACTTCCTTTTTCTTACTAGCTATGATCGTATCCAGGATCGAACTCATTGTAATGCGATTAATTTTTGAAGTGCTTTGTATGCTTCACCGCTTTCGAGACTTTCAACAGCCGCAGCAAAAGCATCCTCATATGTTTTATAGTTACCGGTGCAATGCAGCGCCATTGCCGCATTGGCCAGTACCACTGCATTTTGCGCCCAGGTTCCTTCACCCCTGACAACTTTTGTAAATATTTTTGCCGCCTCCTCTACTGAATTACCGCCATAAATATCATGCGGTTCAACCATTCTTTTCCCAAGTTGTTCCGGTGTCATGATCTTTTCTCCATCATTGCTGATAACCTTCGTGTCATTGGTCAATGATATTTCATCATAGCCATCCAGGCTGTGAATGATGCAAAATGGCTTCTCTGTTTGCTGCAATAAATAATTATATATCCTCGCCATCTCGAGGCTAAACACTCCTACTAATTGGTAAGCAGGGTTTGCAGGATTCACCATCGGGCCAAGCATGTTGAAGAATGTTCGCATTGCCAGGTTTTTCCGGATAGGCCCAACCACTTTTAACGCAGGATGAAATAATGGCGCATGCAAAAAACATATCCCTGCTCCTTCAATCTCCTTTTTTAAAGCGCTATTATCATTCTTGAATTTATACCCCAACTGTTCCATCACATTGGATGCACCACTCACCGATGAAGCTCCATAGTTACCATGCTTGGCTACTTTTTGCCCGGCGCCTGCAACAATAAAACAACTAAGCGTTGAGATATTAAATGTATTCTTACCGTCACCACCTGTTCCAACAATATCGATC
>DASVNY010000492.1:0-2145 GCA_036383615.1 Chitinophagaceae bacterium | reverse complement strand
TTTGAAAATAAGGTAAAAATTTCTCCGGGTATGCATAGAAAGTTTTAACTGGTTCAAGCTTTCGTCGGTCCTGAAACTGCAATCAATCTTTTTTGCTTTCAGCAAATTATAAGTGAGCGAACGCATCCTGAAAATTATCTTATCAAAACTGTCATTCTCCGGGTTGATCGACCATACAATATCACTCATCGAATCTATTACCTTACGGGAGCTTTCGCCGATCATGCTCAATGCAAAGTCTTTTCGCGAAGGATCTTTCCTGGCTACTTCGCTATAAACAGAAATGCTGTTCAGCGTTGAACCAATATCATCATGAAGGTCCGCCGCAATTTTATTGCGTATCCTTTGCAACAACAGCACCTGTGCGATCCTGTAACGATAAAAAGCATAGGCAATAACCACAACAATAAACACAACCAACACCCTGAACCAGGTAGTTTGCCAAAATGGTGGAGTAATGATAATTTTTAACTCAGTTGGCACCTGGTTCCATACGCCATCGTTATTGCTGCCTTTTACTTTGAATGTATAATGGCCGGGAGTAAGATTGGTATAACTGGCAAAACGTTTGGAAGCATCGGTATGCACCCAATCATCATCATAGCCTTCCAGCATATAGGCATACCTGTTTTTTTCCGGGTGCACATAATTAAGCGCTGAAAAAGAAAGTGAAAAAAAGTTCTGCCGGTAGTTCAATTTTAGATCATTGGTTAACTCGATCGGGAGTTTCAATATCCCATTCGGATCACCCACCCTTATATCTTTATTTTTTAATGACAGCCCTGTGATATATACTGGTGGAATAAAATCACTATTCAATAAATCATCGGGATGAAAAAAGATCATGCCAGCGCCACGTGTACCAAAAAACAAAGTGCCATCCTCATCGCAAAACGATGAACTCATATTAAACTGGTTCGAAGGCAACCCATCACTCAGGTCGTAATTGCGAAAATCAATTTTGGTTCCCGGCGCAAATGGATCTGCCGGAGGTGTGAAGCAACTAAGCCCGCCTCCCCTCGTACCGATCCAGTAATTCCCTTTCTTATCTTCCACAAAAGAAGAGATGCTGTTATGGATCAGGCCATCTGCTGTTGTAAAACTTTTGAATTTTTCCGTGACGGGGTTGAAAACATTTATACCACCGCCTAATGTTCCAAACCAGATGAGACCATTTTTATCCTCATGAAAAAGATGAGCCGATTCATTACTCACCGAGGTTGTATCAGCAGCGCTATGACGATAAGTTTTAAAAGATTCCTTATCGGGATCAAACATAATGAAGCCCCCATGCCACGCCCCTATATAAATAATACCCCGTGAATCCTTATAAATTGTAACAAGATCATCGGTGCTTGGAGCAGACGGAGCTTTATCACCTGCCGTAAATATGCGTGTCTTGCCTGTTAAAGGATCGACCAGATACAAACCAGCCCCATTATTGCAAGCCCAATACCTTCCTTTATTATCTTCCACTATTCCCACAAACTTGTTACTGAAAACAGGACCATGATCATCGTACAACTTTAGCAATTTTGCCTGCCGTGTAAATGGGTTATATATAACCAGTCCAAAATTTCCGGTGAACCAGGTATTGCCTTTGCTATCCTCATAAATTACCCAGGCGCCTTCCGTATTTATTTCTTTTCCATTATCGCGGATAGGGAATCTTGAAAAAGATTTTTTCTCTTTATTAAAAACATCGATCGTAGCTGAGCCTACATAAAAAGCTCCCTCTTTTGTTCTGTGAATATCATAAACAAAGTTCCCCGATATAGAATTCCGGTCGGCAGGATCATGCTGAACGATGTTGAAACTCTTTTGTCGGGTATCAATAGCGATCAATCCGCCGCTGGTACATATCCATACTTTTTGGTTCTTATCCTCAAAAATAAAGGGGGGCAGATCGAGAAAGCTGATCCTGTTCTGCAATACGGGTAAATAATGAAACTTATTTTTCTTCCGGTCATAATAAACAATTTCATTACTATCATTGGTTGTCCACAAATTTCCCTGGTGATCTTCCATAACAGGATAATAACCATTTTGCTGGTTTAATCCATTTATATGACGGACCATACTGTTGCATTTGCGATCAATCCGTATCATCAGGTATTTCTGTGTGGTTGTATTGAAACCATATAT
>DASVNY010000491.1:0-5469 GCA_036383615.1 Chitinophagaceae bacterium | reverse complement strand
CTATTAGTTTTCAGGAAATGGAGGCTTGTACAATCTGTTCAATATTTAATTTCCTCATAGCCATAAATGCTTGTGCTGCCTTACCTGCTTTGGCCGGATCACTCATGATCTTACCTAATATAGTAGGAATGATTTGCCAGGACACGCCAAATTTATCTTTCAGCCATCCGCACATACTTTCCTGCCCGCTTTCGGTGAGCCTGCTCCAATAGTGATCTATTTCATCCTGTGTTTCGCAATGAATGGTTAATGATATTCCTTCACTGAAAGTGAAATTGTGTGCAGCAGCACTTTCCATGAACATGAACTTTTGACCATTAAAAGCAACCTGTGCATGTTTTACTTTTCCTTCCTGGTCGGGTGATTCTTTGGCGCCATAACGAAGGATGCCATCGATCTTCGTTGTTTTGAAAATGGAAGCGTAATGATCGATCGCTTCTTCCACTCTTCCATATTGTTTGCCTGTGAAGAGGAAGCAGGGCGTAATTTTCTGACCCACCTCGCTGATCTTTCCCAGGGCCAACTGCCAGGAGATGCCATACTTGTCACTGATCCATCCATATTTTTCACCCCAGGGATATTTATCCAGTGCCATCAGCACGGTTCCTTCTTCGGCAAAAGCATTCCAGATGCGGTCAAGCTCTTCTGCTTTTTCACAGATATAATAAAATGAGATCGATGGGTTGGGTTTGTATTTAGGCCCGCCATCGAGCAGCGTTATACTTTGACCAGCGACATTGATGTTTGTTACAAAAGGCGACTGGTCGGTAATTTTCGCATCGGTAAAAACGGAGCAGTATAAATTGGCCGCTTCACTTCCATTGCCGTTAAACCAGAGACAGGGCGTTATTTTTTCTTTCATAATTGTATTATTTAGATACAAACCTACTGCAAGGTACAAGGGTTGAATAGAACAAAACCGACATTTGGATTTCCGGCTGATTTAATCGCTGATCTACGCAGATACGAAAGTTACCATCTTGGAAATCATCAGCGAAAATCTGCGGACACATCTGCGAAAATCTGCGGGAAAATTATTTCTGCTTTCCTTTCAAACCGGATTTGAGATAACCTGCAGGTGTTATCTGTGTGAACTCTTTGAAGGAACGGATAAAATGACTTTGATCTGCAAACCCATTATCATAAGCTACATCAGACAGCTTATCAAAATCCTTTGATCGCAATTGCGCAAAAGAAATATGGAACTGGCAGATGCGCCGGTACTGGTTTGCGGTAACACCTACATACTTTTTAAATATCCGCTGAAAGGTCCTTTCGGTGAGGTTCAGTTTTTTCAGCATTTCAGCGAGGATAGTTGTGCCGGGGTCAAACATGATCTGGTCGGTGACAAACTGGATGATCTCACATTCTCTTTTACGTTGTTGCAATTGCTGCAGTAAAAAATTGTCCAGCACTTCTGTCTTCTTTGCAGTGGATATTGCATAGATCAATTGCATTTTTAGTGCATTGGTTGTATGCGGGTTCCAGTTGTCGAGATCAATTGCTTTTTCGTTGAGTATTGAGGCAGCGATATTAAAGCTGCTGGCTAATGCAAATGGCTTGAAGAAATAAGCGATGATCGTTTCATCAGAATGTACGGTCCAGTATTCTCCGGGTACTGTTTTTCCAAATAGGGTTAGTTGAAGAATACTTTCATTTCCTGAATTTCCCTTCTTCGTTTTACAGAACAAGGCAGGCATAGCGTTCGTAAATAACGGCAATGCGCTTGGGGAGGGTTCGGCGGCTCCTTCCAATATCAACACTGTCCGGATATAGCCGGCTATTAATGGATGAGGTTGTTGATACCAGTGTTTCATTGATGAATAATCAATAATGAGTGATGAGCTTTGCTGTTAAACTGCGATTGTACCTGTCTTCACTTTTCCGGTTCGCTTATAATGCGCAATAATAACTCCAGTTGTTGTTACAGTACTTTTAACTAAGGTAAATGCTGCCGGGATCGACTTGTTGTCAAAAAGATTTTTCCCTTTGCCAAGGATCACTGGATGGATTTTGAGCCGGAGTTCATCTACGAGATCATGCTTAAGTAAGAGGTGAACGATCTCACTGCTGCCCCAGGTATGTATTTCACCGCCTTTTGATTTTTTTAATTTTTTGATCTCTGCTACATTCTTAAGAAAAACGGTGTTTCTCCAATCGGTCTTTTTTCTTGTCTTTGACAAAACATATTTAGTACCATCATTGATACCCGGCCAGAAGTCTGCATGCCGGGGCCAGTATTTTTCCCAGATCTCAAATGTTTTCCTGCCTAAAAGATATTCGGCAGGCTTTAATTCTTCCTGCACAACTTTACTATAAACATCATCTCCATAGGGCTCTGTCCAGCCGCCATACTTAAATCCACCTGATGGATCTTCTTTCCGCCCACCCGGCGCCTGCATTACGCCATCTAGTGAGATCATTGATAAGACGATTATCTTCCTCATACAACTTAGTTTAACCGTTAGCGTTTACAGCAAAAATCCTGCTCATTGCAGCTTCTCACAATTATAATTGAGTGAAGTTACAATACTGATTATTTTTCTTTCCAAAATCGAAGCGCCCTGCACCCTTAAAACGCCGTCGTAGTCAAACAGATCAAAATTTATTTTGTGTTTGGGAAATTCGTCGGCCAATTTTTCAATAATCAACTTTGCCTGGCGGCTATTCCTGACATTTGTTTTAAAAACCTTCACCATAAAATTGAATTAGTTTTTACTTACTCTTTTGCGCGGTAAACCCATACCGGATTGCTGCTTCGAGTGTATCAATATTTATATCTTTCAGTGTTTTGAACTTAATGCAGTAACCTGTTACACTAGCTTTACCTAAATTCTTCCCATAGGTTTTGGCTAAATATGTTTTATCATCGATCCCCATGATATAAACAGAGATCCCCGTTGTGTTTGCACTCAAACCAATTTGATAAAACTCCCTGATTTTTCCGCCAGCATATTTTATGCTGTAAGATCCATATCCAATATTGGGATTAGAAACAACTTTGCCTTTCTCATCTTTACCATCCAGGAACCATAATTTACTTTTTGGTGACGTTTTAAGTATAAGCTGATGCAAGGCCCGCATTTCTGTGCCTTTTGGTTCAGGTTGACTGGTAATATACTTTTTGATCTCTTCTTTTACACTCATGCAAAATATAAATTAGGATTGCGGTAAGGGACCATTGTCAGTTATTGTTCGGATCAAATTCTACGATCCACTCAATGCCGTATTTATCTCTGAAACAACCAAAATAGGAACCCCAGGGAGCATCACCAATAGGTCCTTCTATTTCTCCACCTACGGAAAGCCCGTTAAATAATTTGTCAGCTTCTTCTTTACTTTCCGCGCTGATCACAATTTTACTCCTGTTCTCATTTTCATTCGTTCTTCCCATTGCTTCAGGAACATCATTTGCGATCAACATGCTGCCTTTGCCAATAGGCAGGGCAATATGCATGATCTTATTTTCTTCTTTTTTCTCAACCGGAAATCCAAAGCTTGCCAGGTCTTTGAAACGAATGATCTTTGAAAACTCTCCACCGAATACTGACTTGTAAAAAGTAAATGCTTCTTCAGCATTTCCATTGAAGTTTACGTGAGGATTGATAAGTGCCATTGTTTTATGTTTTAATTATTTCTTAGATAACGTTGCCAATAGATTTTCCAGGTTGGTTAAAGACATCTTCATTCCCTGGGTGAAGCCATCGAGGATCCTTTCTAATCTCTCAAGCGATTCGTTGTAAATGCTGATATTTACCTTTGTTCTTCCGTTTTGTTCGCTGAAAGTGTGATCCCATTCCGAGCCCGGCAATTCAGGGGTCCCAGCAGCATCTGCAAAAGCATTATGCATTTTAAAATTGGTCTTCGGGGTGATGGAAGTATATTCCTGTATCGCCCAACGTTCATGTCCCTCCGGGCTTATCATTGCATAAAATCTTTTGCCACCCACTTTAAAATCCTGGTATTTTGTTTTAGCAACCATTGGTTCAGGTGCGATCCAGTGATCAATCAATTCTGCTTTGGTAAAGGCATCCCATACTAGTGATTGATGGGCATCAAACTCTCTTGTGATGTAAACCATTTTGGTTGCTTTGTCAACAGTAAAATCAAATAATAAGTTGCTATTCATTTTTTTCTGTTTTATGACGAAGTGATCTTTGATCTACTTCGTCCGTTTTGTGATGAAGTGATTTTAATCTACTTTATCTGTTTGCGATGAAGTGATTTCAATCTACTTCATCTGTTTTATGATGAAGCGATCTTTGATCTGCTTCATCTGTTTTGCGATGAAGCGATCTTTGATCTGCTTCATCGCCGTTTTTTCATTGTTGATAATAAATTGTCGAGTTGACTGAAACGCGTTTCCCAGATCTTGCGGAACTGCTCCAACCATTTATCTATTTCTTTCATTTTATCTATTTCGAGTTGATAATAAATTTCCCGGCCCTTGTATTCCTGTTTTACCAGTTCACATTCTGTGAGAATGCGCAGGTGTTTTGAAACAGCCTGCCGGGTAGAGTGAAAATGTTCGGCGAGTGCATTAGGTGTCATAGCCTGCACTGCTATCAGCGTGATGATGGCTCTTCTTGTCGGGTCGGCAATAGCCTGGAAAATATCTCTTCTCATTAATGGGTGTTTATTTTATGAAACCAACCGGTTGCAAATATATGCGCAACTATTCGGTTTCGCAAAATTTTATTTTCCCATTCAGTTAGGAATGTTTTTAAAGCGGGGTGTAAAGCTTGAGTTTATCCTCGAGCATTACTTTTAGATATTGCAGTTCGGAAACCAGACCCCTTTAAAATTTACAGGACCCATGTTTGGAATAACATGCCCCTGATCCAACAACTGTATATCTATTTCCTCAATTACTTCTGCATTATCCAATACATTTATAGTGATATGTGACCAAGCGAGCTTTCGTAAGGTTTCGAAGACCAAATTTTTTGCTTCGTTGATTGAAAAAGCAGTTGCACCAATATTGCGTGGCCCGAATTTGTCTTCAGGATAAATAATAAACCAGTATCTCTTTAGTAAGCTATTTTTCAAAACAAATAGTTTGTTCTTTTAATAGGGTCATTTTTCCAGAATGCTTTTCAATGTTGACAAACTTATATTCATATCCTTCGCCACATTCTTCTCCATCATGGGTATGAAAATATTCACAGGATATTTTAATGTACCTGCATTGCTCCAGTAAACTTTGGTTTGATTAGCAGACAAAGCTTCTGTTTCCATGATCATTGTAGCCGAAACCTTCATCGGTTTTGTAAAACGGATCTCTGTCTCCACTTTTTTTCCTTCCACGAGGTTCATAATTTCCTTTTCTCCTTCGCCTGCATTTTTATTTCCTTTCCAGGCATACACAAATCCAACGGTTCCATCAGTTCCTTTGAATTCCTTTATCCTGTCAGGAGACACCATTGCATGTTTATTGAATGTTTCCTGGTTCTTTACCAGCTTTACATA
>DASVNY010000490.1:0-2214 GCA_036383615.1 Chitinophagaceae bacterium | reverse complement strand
TTTGAAAATACTCCTTAGCCTCTTTGAATGTTGTTTGCGGATCGTTGTAGAACTTGGTGGATTGGGAAGCACCGGTGATCACCGTACCGATTGCTATTGCCAGTAAAAATTGATTCTTCATTAAGCTTGTCCTTTAACCGTTGCTGGGTAAACGTTGCGAATATTCAAATTATTTCAGGTCAGACCAAACATCATTCCAAACAGGTGTGGATAAGTGGCTATTCAAAAATGTTTTAACATTTTGTGAAGAACAATACAGTGAATTAACGATAATTAAGAACTCAACCCTTTTCTTTAATATTGCAAAAAACCAATACCAGGTATCGATGAAAAAACTCTTTAGCTATAAGTACTCTGACAATATGATCGCTCTTTCTCTTTTATTGCTGAGACTTACGTTGGGCGGATTGATGATCCCGCATGGTGTACAGAAACTAACAAGATTTGCAGCTAAATCCTCTACGTTTTCGGACCCTTTTAATATCGGATCGCCCACTTCAATGGCATTGGCAATATTTGCCGAACTGTTTTGCGCCGCATTTATTGTAGTTGGTTTAATGACGAGACTGGCCTGTCTTCCATTGATCGTAGCCATGTCTGTTGCTGTTTTATACTCACACAATAGTGATGTATTCGGAAACGGGGAGCATGCAGCCTTATATCTCGGGGGATTTGTTGCCCTATTATTTACAGGTCCGGGGAAAATCAGCATGGACAGGCTGATCAGCAAATGATCTAAAGCCATTTAGCAATATCTTTATAAGCTATGTTCAGCAGTGAAACAAAAATAAGGGTTCGTTATGCCGAGACAGACCAGATGGGCGTGGTCTATCACAGCAATTATTTCCCCTATTTTGAGTCAGCGAGGGCAGAATCCATCCGCCAACTAGGTTTTACCTACGCCGATATGGAAAAGATGGGTGTGATAATGCCAGTGGTGGATATTCACTGTCGTTATTTGCGACCGGCTATCTATGATGATCTGCTGACCATTAAAACCATGCTCAAAGAATTACCGGTTCATCATAAAATAGAATTTCATCACGAAGTGTACAATGAAAAAGAAGAATTGCTCGTTGTGGGAAAGATCATTTTATATTTTATGGAATCTAAAACAATGAAGCGAACCATCATGCCTGCAGAGCTGCTTGCAAAACTTCAACCCTATTTTAGCTAACTTTATCTGATGGATAATTTCAATGATCAACCCGGGGAATTCCTAAATGCTGAACAATCCGCTATTACGGAAAACCAGGTTGTGTATCCTCCCAAGTTTGAAAAAAAAGATGAACCTGTAAACGTATGGATCAGGTCCGTTACCAGCCTTGCCCTCTACCTGGTCCTCGGCTACTATATTTTCCGAAGCTTTAAAACGCTTTTACTCATTACAGCTATTGTATTGTTGCATGAGTTGGGGCACTTTCTCGCCATGAAGTTTTATCGCTACAAGGATCTCGGGATTTTTTTTATTCCATTACTCGGCGCTTATGTTTCAGGAACCAAAAGAGAAGTATCACAAAAAGAATCTGCTGTTATTCTCTTAGCAGGCCCTTTGCCTGGAATATTGCTGGGCTCCTTGCTATATATTTTGTGGCGGCATGATCCATCTCTCCATGTCGCTTACATTTCGTTTGAGACTATTGCTTTGTTCCTTATATTCCTTAATCTTATCAACCTCTTTCCTATTTACCCGTTGGATGGTGGTCAGTTACTAAACCGTGTTTTCCTGGATGAAGAAGGATGGATAAGCAAGATTTTTGTGTTTGTCTCTGCCGGGCTCATTGGTTGGGCGGCCTGGCACCTTTATTCTGTATCAGGGCATCCTTTTTACTTCACCTTGTTCTTGTTCCCCATCATGATGTTGCTACGATTACAGACTGATAAAAAATTCAATGCTGTAGAAAAGCAGATAGAAACAGAAGGGCTCAATATGGATGTTTCATACGATGATTTGAAAGATGAAGACTATTGGAAGATCCGTAACATACTCATCGCAAAGCATCCGTCGTTCAGGGAGTTTAATATTACGCCTCCCTACGAGTATCATCCAAAAGAAGAAAAGATCATGACCACCATTCAAAGCTTATTGCACCGGCATTTGATACAGGATGTTTCGATAATAGGTAAAATACTTATCCTCCTGATTTGCCTGGCCGCATTTGCCACGCCCTGGCTACTGGAAATGGATATGGGTTTCTTTGACAACTTTGGTTT
>DASVNY010000489.1:0-9335 GCA_036383615.1 Chitinophagaceae bacterium | reverse complement strand
ATTGGGTGCACCGGCTGCAACATGTGGTCAATTTTTTCTGGAACGGACATATTGTACATCATAGCAGTGAAGAATTTAACCTGGCTTGCGCATTACGACAAAGCATCTCGGGTATTGTAAAAACATTTGCCATTTTTTTGTTGCCGGCAGCTTTATTAGGCGTGCCTGCTGATGTTATCAATGTTGTAGCTCCGCTGCATTTGTTTGCCCAGTTCTGGTATCACACCCAGCATATTGACAAAATGGGTTTTTTGGAGAAAATTATTGTCACCCCCTCGCATCACCGGGTGCATCATGCCATCAATCCCGAATACATTGACAAGAACTATGGACAGATATTTATTTTCTGGGACAAATGGTTTGGCACTTACCAGGAAGAATTAAAAGATGTGCCACCTGTTTATGGCATTACAAGACCGGTGCACACATGGAACCCTCTTAAAATAAATTTTCAGCATATCTGGTTATTGATAAAAGATGCGTGGCGCACAAATAACTGGAAAGAAAAATTCACACTGTGGTTCAAACCTACGGGTTATCGCCCTGCAGACGTAGCTGCCAAATACCCGGTTTATAAGATTGGGAATGTTTACCAATTTGAAAAATATGACACCCGCACTTCTCCTGCATTCAATGCCTGGTGCTGGTTTCAACTGACAATGCTCCTGCTTTTTATCAGTTATATGTTTGGGAACATTACTGCGATTAAAGCCCTTGACACTGCTTATCTCTTCTGGTATGCCGGGTTTATTTTTTTATCGGTATATGAGCTTACAGATCTTATGGATCGCAATCCATCTGCTATGATCGTTGAGATACTACGAAGTGGATTGGGACTGTATTTTTTGTATAGCCAGGGTGATTGGTTTGGGGCAAGCGGCTTCTTACCTGCTATTAAATTTATTCTCGGTGCTTTTTTTATTGTTTCACTAATAGCGACAGGGTTGTTTGTGGTGAGACATAAGAAAGAAGATAGTAAACTCTCAATCGCTGTATGATGTTTTTCCATTGCCGACGTTTCTGAGTTGCCTCCTTCGTCGGCAGGACAAGACCCTGTGAGGTCGGTTTTCCCTGTTGCCCCGAAGCTTCTTCACGCCAAGACCCTGGAAGATGGTGTTTTGCTTTACGAGTTAGAGTATTCGATAGCGAAATAAAACTTCAACCTCTTAGTGTCTTGTCAACCCGACGTAGGAGGGATATCAAAGACTTTGCATTCAACCTCTCTTTTAGCGGCCAACCGTTGCAATCATTATCCTATTTCCGAAAGATTATACTTCCAAGCTGTTTATTGTTGAAGTCTCTGAGTCGCCTCCTTCGTCGGCAGGACAAGACTCTGAGAGATCGGGTTTCCCTGTTGCCCCGAAGCTTCTTCACGCCAAGACTCTGAAAGATCGTGTTTTGCTTTACGAGTTAGAGTATTCGATAGCGAAATAAAACTTCAACCTCTTAGTGTCTTGTCAACCCGACGTAGGAGGGACAAACACTTTGCATTCAACCTCTCTTTTAACAGCCAACCGTTGCAATCATTATATTTTCAAGTTGTTTATTGTTGAAGTCTCTGGGTTGCCTCCTTCGTCGGCAGGACAAGACCCTGAGAGATCGGTTTTTCCTGCTACGATTCGAACTTAGGTTTCCGATATTTAGCAGAATCTTCAGCCTCTTAGGGTCCTGTCGCCCCGACGTAAGAGGAATTTGTTTTCAACCTCTCATTGTAGCATCTTTTGGTGGCCAACCGTTGCAAACAGCTGCATTCATAAACGTCCAGGAAGGGTTCATGGTTTTTATGAGATCGAGTTTCTTCTGCCTGCGCCAGCCCTTTATTTCCTTTTCTCTTGCAATGGCATTTAGGATATAAGGAAAATACTCATAGTAAATAAGATTATAGCAATAGAATTTACCCGCAAAGGTTTTAGGTTGCCCCCGATTTAACCAATGTTCTGCGAGGCGTTGAGAGAGATTGTTAGTTACCCCGGTATAGAGAACTGTTCGTTCTGGGTTTGTAACGATGTACACGTAGTAGTGATGTTGTTTATGAATATACATAACTGTTTAGGTAGTGTTCTCCGAAAGCAGGAGTCTCTGAGTTGCCTCCTTCGTCGGCAGGACAAGACTCTGAGAGGTCGGTATTTCCTATTGTCTCGAAGCTTTTAAGGCGAAGACTCTGAAAGATCGTTTTTTCAGGGGTATTCGATAGTGAAATGAGATTTCAACCACTTAGAGTCTTGTCCTGCCGACGAAGGCGGGTTTGTCATCCTTACAACGGAAGGACAAACGCCTTGCACCAAAAGATCGTGTTTCCCTTGTCGATACGAAGTTGATAAAAACCCACAGCCTCACACATAGGTTTTCACGTAAAATCTATGTGATTTTCTACGGTGCATTATGTGGCTATTCTCATCTTTGGCGGGGCAGGTTGCAGCAAATAAATTCAAAGTCAATACTACAAAAGTTGAAAACATAATTCAGTAACTTTCGCAATTAACATCAGCACATGAAAAAAATTCTCGGCATTGGCATCTTTCTTATCATCGGTCTTATTTCTTCTGCACAAACACTTTCTAAAGTTGAACAGCAACTGATAAAGTTGATAGATGAAAACTATGTAAGCACCCTTGCCCTTCTAAAAGAATCCGTTGACATCAACAGCGGCACCTTCAATATCGCTGGCATCAAAAAAGTGGGCGACCTATACGGAAAAGAACTGGCAGCATTGGGTTTTACGGTTGAATGGGTCAGCCAGCCTGAGTCGATAAAAAGAGCCGGCCATCTTGTAGCTTATAGAAAAGGAAACAAGGGAAAGAAATTATTCCTGATTGGTCATCTCGATACAGTATTTGAGCCCGATATGAAGGCTAACCCTTACAAACAACTTACCGATTCAACTGCTACCGGCCAGGGAGTAAACGATATGAAAGGTGGTGATGTTATGATCATTGCCGCACTCAAAGCCATGCACCAGCTTAAATTGCTTGAAGGCACCAGCATCACTGTGTATATGACAGGTGACGAAGAAAATGCCGGCCATCCCCGTGAGGTAAGCCGGGGTGATTTTATTACCCGTGCCAAACAACATGATATCGCACTCGGGTTTGAAGGTGCTGCCGGCTTGAATACTGTAGCAACTGCCCGCCGCGGTGCCAGCGAATGGAAACTCGAAGTGGAAGCAAGACAGGCACACTCCTCCGGCATTTTTGGTAGCGCAGGGTATGGATCTATTTTCGAAGCTTCGAGAATTATAAATGCTTTTCGTGAAGAGTTGAAAGAGCCTTATCTCACTTTTAATCCTGCTCTTTTTCTCGGCGGATCTGAGGTAACGTATGACACAGCCAGCCAGAGTGGTTCCACCACAGCAAAAACCAATATTATTTCTCCGCGTACTGTCGTGATCGGTGATCTTCGTTTTTTGTCGGAAGAACAAAAACAAAAAGCAAGAACAAAAATGAGAGAGATCGTTGCCAAAAATCTTCCCAACTCAAAGGCAAGTATCAGCTTTAAAGATGGCATTCCCTCTATGCCGCCTACGCCGGGTAATAATGCATTGGTAAATACAATCAATGATGCAAGTGTGGCGCTTGGTTACGGAATAGTAAAAGCCGGTGACCCGGGTTCGAGAGGAGCCGGAGATATTTCCTATGTGGCCGAATACCTCGATTGTCTCGATGGCTTAGGTGCTTCCGGGCGTGGTGCACATGCTCCCGGAGAGATCATCAATCTCAAAGAATATCCGAAGCTGATAAAAAGGGCAACGCTGTTTATTTATCGCTTAACGAGATGAAAGAAATTAGCTGATTTGCAAATCTGCAAATTTGCTAATCTGCCATTCTCTTCACCATTCCAATCATTATCTTCTTCCTTATGGTAAAGCCGATCGACTCATACAACTTTATTGCACCGCTATTGCTTGTGAGTACATGGAGAAAAGGTGTGAATGAATTGTCGAGAATAATTTTCATTACATGCAGCATCAATGTTCTTGCATAATTCAAGCCGCGAAAATCGGGGTGCGTACATACTGCACTTACCTCCATATACTGTCCGGGATTCATCCGCTGACCCGTCATTGCTGCTAGTTTTCCATCTTTGAATATGCCAAAATAATTTCCAAACAGTATGGTGTTTTCAAAAAAAGGTCCCGGTTTGGTGAGGGCGGTAAGCTCAAGCATTTGTGGCACATGTTCCCGTGTAAGTGGTACGACCAATTCCGTTTGCAGCGTTGTAAAACAATCAATCGGGTTTTCGTAAACCATCTGGTAGCATTCCATTTGTGCCAGCTTCTGCCATTTGCTTTCATCCAGCGAAAGAAAATTGAAATAAGATACTGCCACTTTCCTGCCAGGAGATAAAAACTGGTAAAGTTTTTCAAAATTCTCCTGGTTGAATTCCTTTATGGCCGCGAAAGGCGCAATATCGGCATGATAAGCTCCCACAGTTCCATTCACTTCAGCTATACTACGATTTCCTGTAGTAATACCGTTCCAAATCATGTTATCGAGAAGATGTGACATCCCTTATCCCTGTTTTAGGCATGCAACATAATCAGAAAACCTATTTGGTTTATATAGCAGATGAGTAAAATGCGGCTGTATCAGATTGGAAGTACCGGATTCTTGATTATGGATGCCCGCGCTTATAACAAGAATCTAGTATCTCCTATAATTTCAACTTCTCCCCAATCCATTTATCCACCATTCCCTCCAGTATTTTCAACGTAACGGTTCCTTGCGAAAGCACGAGATCATGAAACTCTCTCACATCAAATTTGTCCTTTAATTTTTCTTGGGCCTTTTTGCGCAGTTCCTTTATTTTTAATTCTCCCATTTTATAAGCCAGGGCCTGTCCTGGCCAGGAGATATAACGATTGATCTCGGTATTTACTTCATGCAGTGACAATGCTGTGTGTTGAGCAAGATAATTTACTCCCTGTTCTCTTGTCCATCCTTTGGTATGCAACCCAACATCCAACACTAAACGACAGGCTCGCCACATTTCATAAGTGAGTCGCCCAAAACGTGAATAAGGATCTTTATAAAATCCCATCTCTGTACCGAGAAACTCACAATACAAACCCCAGCCCTCTCCAAAAGCATTGACATATAGATTTCTCCTGAATGCCGGCAGTTCATTCATCTCTTTGGTTAATGCGATTTGTAAATGATGCCCAGGCACCGCTTCATGTAATGTTAATGCTTCGAGATTATAAAGAGGCCGACTTTTAAGATCATAGGTATTTACCCAATAAAAACCAGCCCGCTTGCTATTAAGCGAAGAACCTGAATAACGTCCTGCTGTATAAGTTGGCCCTAAATGCTCCGGCACAGGTTCCACACCATAAGGCTGTCTCGGCAATTTGCCAAACAACAAGGGTAGCTGACCATCTGCTTTTTTAGCGATATAAGAAGCTTCTTTTAACAACTGCTCCGGCGTAGTAACATAAAATTTCGGATCAGTTCTTAAGTAAGTAATAAATTCCTGTAGTGTTCCTTTAAAGTTAACTCCCTTCAACACAGCCATCATTTCCTCTTTGATCCTTGCTACTTCCTTTAAACCTATTTGATAAACATCTTCATAAGAAAGATCGGTCGTCGTATAATGTTTTGTCCTATCCTGGTAATAAGCCAGTCCATCAGGAAAATTAGAAGCGCCGATCGTTTTCCTCGTTTTGGGCAGGTATTCTTTATCAAAAAAAGTTTTCAATGCTCCAAATCCCGCAATAGCATATTGCTGTACGGCTTTCCTACCTTCTTCGTTAATTGTTTGCCATTCACTTTCGCTGATAGCATCCGGTTTTTTCAGAAAGGGTTTATAAAAAACACTTTTTGTAACATCATCAACGATATGCTGCTCATATGTATTCTCATAACCTGTCAAAATACTCTTAGGCTGACTGATGCCCAACTGTATTCCTTTTCTCATCAAAACAATGAATTCATCAATATAGCGGGGAATATCTTTTAATCGCTTTATATAATCCTCATACTCCTTTTTCTTTGATAACAACTGCGAACCCATCGAGGGCAAACCGGTATGAAAACCTGCATCGGATAAAATAGGATTGAGATAAGCTTTGTATTTATATTCAGACACTTCTTCTTCCACATCATACCTGAGCAATTCGAGATTGATCAACCCGTCAGTGGAGAGAATAGTTTTATCAATTTTACTCAACGCGGTATTCACCGAATCATAAAATGTAAAGCGACGAAGAAAATCAGCCTCGCTGTTACTTCCAAGAGGATGATTAAGTACACTATCTCTTTTTGATTCAGCGGTCCTGAAATCACTAACAGATCTCAGCACGATATTGATAATTGTGTCTTTTGTTTGTGCCCTTGCAATAGCCGGCACAAGAACCAGCATTAAAACAATTATTCTCATATAGCAGTTTATGATCCTCCTGTTCCAGGAGTTATTTTTTCAACTCGTTATTCACCGTTCTCCAGATGTTCAAGGGGTTTTCATCTTTCAATTCATCCGGCAACAATTCATTGTTCCAGTTTTGAAATGCAACTGGTCTTGCAAAACGTTTGATCGCATCTGCACCAACAGAACCAAATCTTGAATCGGTCGTTGCCGGGAACGGCCCCCCGTGTTGCATGCTTTTACAAACCTCCACACCAGTGGGCACCCCATTTAAAATAAAACGACCACAAATATTTTTTACTGCCTGCACCAATTCATCGTTGTTACGAACATCATCATCGGTTGCCATTAAGGTAGCCGTCAACTGTCCTTCAATATGATTGGCGACATCAAGCATTTCCTCCATGCTTGCGCATTTTATCACTAAGGAATAAGGGCCAAACACTTCCTGGTGCAATAATGGATTATTGATAAAAGCCTGCGAAGTAGCCGAAGCAATGGTTGCCATGCCCTGGTTGAATTGTGGCTCCGCCTCCGCCACAGCAACGGTCTCCACTTCTTCTATTGCCAGTGCGTTTCCTCTTCGCTCAACATAATTTTTAAAGATCCCCGGGTTCAACATATCGCCGGGAGGAATATTCTTTATCTCTGCAGCCAGTGTTTTAATAAAAGTTTCCAGGTCGTCATTATCAATTCCAATGATAAGCCCGGGGTTTGTACAAAACTGTCCCACACCTAATGTGATAGAACCGGCATATAATTTCGCCAGGTCCACTGCCGAAGTTTTCATTTTTTCCTGCAACAGGAAAACAGGATTGATGCTGCTCATTTCAGCAAAAACAGGAATCGGCGCTTTGCGTTGATTGGCCCAATCAAATAATTGCTTGCCGCCAACAAACGAACCGGTAAATCCAACAGCTTTTGTATGCGTGTGCTCCACCAATGCTTTTCCCACTTCAAATGATGCTCCATGCACATGAGAAAAAATTCCTGCTGGCATATAGCAATTGGCTGCCGCTTTCTGAATGGCCTGTGCCACCAACTCACTCGTATGCGCATGAGCGGGGTGTGCTTTTACAATAACCGGACATCCAGCTGCAAATGCAGAAGCTGTATCTCCACCGGCTGTTGAATAGGCAAAAGGAAAATTGGCTGCGCCAAAAACAACAACTGGTCCAAGTGGCACCAGCATTTTTCTTATATCGGGCTTGGGTGGGTTCCGGTCATTATTAGCCGTATCAATACTGGCCTCTAACCAATCGCCTCTTTCGCAGGCATCGGCATAGGAATTTAATTGAAAGATGGTTCTGGCTCTTTCGTTTCTTAATCTTGCTTCAGGCAAATGCGTTTCTTCATTGGCTGCTTTTAATAATTCGTCACCAGGTTTATCAAGCTCCACAGCGATCGCCCGCATAAAATCGGCCCGCTGTTTTAATGAACATTTCCGGTAAATATGAAAAGCTTTCCATGCTTCTTCCATCACTGTATTGATCTCTTCCGGCGTATGATCTTTATATTCCATAGCTACAAATCTGTTTTATAATTTAGGTCTTGTTGCGATTCCGTCGTCGATCACTTTCAAAATCCGTTCCCTTTCTTCTCCTTCAAGCATTAATCTTGGCGCCCTGACAAATTCACTGCCCAGACCCACTTGTTTTTCTGCCAGTTTGATATATTGAACCAATTTGGGAACAATATCTAATTCAAGCAAAGGCATGAACCAGCGATAGATTTTCGCAGCTTCATCAATTTTGCCTGCTTTAACTAAGCGATAAATCGTAACCGTTTCTGCAGGAAATGCACAGACCAACCCAGCTACCCAGCCATCGGCACCCAGACAAAGTTCTTCCATCGCCAATGTGTCAACACCGCAAAGTATCCTGTAACGATCGCCAAAGCGGTTGATCATCCTCGTAACATTGGTCACATCCCTTGAACTTTCTTTTACTGCAGTAATGTTCTTAGAAGATTGCAGCTCATCAAACATGTCCAGTGTTACATCGATCCTATAATCTATAGGATTATTATAGATCATAATGGGAAGATCCGTGCTGTCAGCAATGGTTTTAAAATAAGTGACCGTTTCCCTATGATCGCTTTTATAACGCATTGGCGGCAGCAGCATCAATCCGTTTACGCCCCAGCTTTTTCCAAGCGAGGCCTGCTTTAATGCCTCTTTCGTACTTCCTTCCGCGATATTTAGCACCACTGGCTTATCGCCTGATCTTTCAATAGCAAATTTTATCAGTCTTTCTTTTTCATCGGTGGTTAACACGCTGGCCTCACCCAAAGTGCCCCCGAGAATTATGCCATCAATACCTGCTGCAAATTGTGCCTGCAGGTTTTTTTCAAATAATGGCAGATCAAGATCATCGTCTTTTGTGAATTTGGTAGTTAATGCCGGGAAAACGCCTTTCCATTCAAATGACATAGCTGTTGATTTTGCTTAAAGTTAAGGGTTTCAAAAAATTGATGCGTCGGCACACGATCAAGCAAAACCGGTTGTCAGAAAACCCTGAAAGGATCGAAAACAATTCATCATTCGTTTTTCGCAATTCGATCACTGTCCATTTAATCATTTAAACGAACACTCATTATTTGCCTTAAAATTAGCTTATGCAAAAGAACCTTATCCTTATCGTATTACTCGCTATTGCTTCCTGCTCTGAAAAAAGCGATGTAATTCCACCTCCTGTTCTGCCAGGCATGCAATACACCGACCTCAAAGAAAAAGAGGTTAAGCGCGGCAAGAGCCAGGGAATTGATATAGACAAAAACGGAAGTATTGATTTTGGCTTCATGGTGTATCATATCGGTGACCCTTTGTCGATGCAGGATAAAATAAGATTTAATGCCGGGTCAAACGTGGCCTGTAACCTGCTTGTTGATCCCAACAACAATTCACCGGTCCTTTCACAAAACAGTATTATTTCTTATGACAATACACCTCCCTATGACTGGTTTGAAGTGTCGGA
>DASVNY010000488.1:0-2368 GCA_036383615.1 Chitinophagaceae bacterium | reverse complement strand
GTTCCCAGTGCAAGAGATACCGCGGGCCCGAAGCTTATAGTGCCCGGGGTAGATGTATTGCGCACAATATATATAGACATGGATGCAGCACCCATGGCAGCTATATCCATTTTGCCGTCCCCATCAAAATCACCTGTAAGTATAGTACTCAAATTGTCGCCGGTGAAGACATCTATGGGATCAAAATTCATACCGTTTGCACTGGTAATATTCCTGTAAACGACGACTTTATTGGCCGCGTCAAAAACGACCGCCATATCATTCTTGCCATCTCCATCGATATCTGCTATGGATACTGCTGTGGGAAGAGTTCCGACAAAATTAGAGGGCTGTGTAAAAAAATTTAATTTGCCGGGGAAGGTCACATCAAACGGGATTGATGAATACCCAATCAATTTACTTTCAAGGTTCACAACCGATAAATAGTCGTGTGTTGCCGATGCTGGAACTGTAACTGTAAGAATATTAGTGCTTGCCGATACTACCGTGGCACGCATTGTTCCAAAAAAAACTACGTTTTGGCTGGCAACGGGATTAAATCCTGTTCCATTAATTGTTACGGTGGTACCGGCCGGGCCGCTGGTAGGCGCAAACAGCAAAATTGCAGGCGCCTGGCCCGATGATATAAAGGGAAATATCAGGATCAAAAAGAAAAAGCATATTTTTTTGTACAAGCTTTTACTATGCGTAGAAGTGGCTTTGATCAACACAAAAGCAAGCAGGCAGATCAATGATCTGCTCGATGAAAACTGGTTCATTTTTTTGGTGGTTTTGTCCTTTGTAAAATTGGCTTTTGCAAGGGGGCAGCACAACCCCTAATCCTAGGTGTTGGGGGTTGGTTTAATAGTAGAATTACCTGCTTTTAGCTGTTAGCTATTAGCCGAAACATTGACCATCTAAGCACACGGATATGCAAAGGTTCGAGGGTTTGTAATCGCTCGTTTATTCCCTATTTTAGTGAATGAATAATGAGTAATTAATAATCAATAATTAAAGCGCTCCCTTTTAGAGTATTACTAATTATTCATTGCCACCACCATGATAGCCCGACTGTTCAAAGTATTTGCATACCTATTGCTTTTTGTTTGTGCATGCTGCGCAACATTTTCCCTGTTTGCACAAAAATATCCCATCGAAAAAATGACCTTCCAGCCGCTTACTATCAATGATGGTCTTTCGCAGGGCATGATCAATCAAATAATACAGGATCGATATGGTTTTATGTGGTTCGCCACCAAAGATGGATTGAACAGGTATGATGGTTATCATTTCAAGATATATCGTCATGACACAGAAGATACTTCCTCCATCGCTTCGAGTTTTGTGCAAGCATTGTTTGAAGATTCAAAGGGAAGGATCTGGGCAGGCACTTCATCGGGTTGTGTTGATTACTTCGATCATGCATCGGGAAAGTTCATTCATATTATTTCCGAAAAGAATAGTATTCTCAATGGCCCGGTGCAGCAAATCTTGGAAGACAAGCAGGGGAATGTATGGATATTATCTTCCCGAAAATTAATGCGGGCTACCATGCCCGATAAGGTCATCCGGGAAATCGAATTGCCGGCTTTGGCTGCAACAGATGTTTTGAATGGCGGGGGCATTGCTGATCTTTTAATAAGTGACGGTGCTGATATGTATTTGTACAACACATCGAGCAATGCTTTTTATTTTTCTAAGTTTCCCTATACTGCATGGGAGCGACATACATTTCCGCCCCCCTACGGAGGTGACAATGGGGTGGACAAACAAGCTGTGTTGGAGTATGGGTATCGCATACTGGAAGATAAGAACCGGCAGATAGTTTATGCGGTTTGCGCCAATGGTATCTATAAACTCAATAACGGTAATGCTGCTGAGCAGGTACTTGATTATTCTTTATTCCCCACTAACAAAGCATTTATAGATAAAGAAGGAAATATTTGGGTAGCACAGAGCGGTGGCCTGGGTGTATATCATGCTAAAACCGGGCAGTTTAGTTTTATTGTTTCGGCTGATGAAAAAACACAAGCCGTGCTGCAACTTTTGGTAAGCGCTTATGTGGATCAAAGTGGCATGACCTGGATAGGATCAGCGGGATATGGCTTGCTCACCTTGAATTACCAGGCGCATCATTTTCATCACACCGAAAGAAGTTCTGTGTTTAATTTTTTCGAAAGGGATGATGGACGCATACTGGTGAACAATGGAGGTGATGAATTAAAAGTTTTAGATCCCAGGGCAGGCGTTTATATTGATACCATTCCACTAAAGGACCTGGAGCCTTATTATGAAAAAGAAAGCCAAAGACTTGGCTGGTATGTAAAGAACAATACACTGTATAACTATATCCCGGGAACAACTGAAAGAAAAAGCTACCCGCTACCGG
>DASVNY010000487.1:0-9552 GCA_036383615.1 Chitinophagaceae bacterium | reverse complement strand
AATATTTCCGAACTGGCGAGCAACGGCACTCATGAAGGAACCAATCGTTATGAGTATGGTGATGTTGACCTGAAGTCAGAAACAAGTTTTCAATTAGATGCGGGTCTCGAATTGAATTATGAGCATTTCAATATTAGTGTTTCAGCTTTTTACAACAGCATCAATAATTTTATTTTCTATCGCAAGCTTGAATCTGTTTTTGGCGGTGATTCTCTCGTAAATGTAAATGGAGACGATATTACGGCTTTTAAATTCAGCCAGCAGGATGCTATGCTAACTGGTGTTGAAGCCACATTTGATATACACCCGCACCCCCTTGACTGGTTGCATTTTGAAAATAATTTCTCCTTTGTTCGCGGCACGTTCAAAAATGGCATTGACAATTCTAAAAACCTGCCGATGATACCGGCAGCCCGCTGGGTCAGTGAACTACGGGCCAATTTTAATAAAGCGGGGAAATCATTCAGCAACTTATACGTGAAGCTCGAGGCAGACAATATGTTTGACCAGGACAAAGCATTTACTGGGTATAATACCGAAACATCAACAAAGGGATATACTTTATTGAATGCAGGGCTGGGGTCAGATATCCTTGGAAAGAACAAGAAAACATTGCTCAGTGTTTACCTTGCTTTGAACAACCTCACTGATAAAGCTTATCAGAACCACTTGAGCCGCCTGAAGTATGCTGCGGAAAACATGGTTACGGGAAGAACTGGTGTATTCAATATGGGGCGTAATTTTTCTATCAAGCTGAATATACCCCTTGAGTTTAGCTGGAAATAAAGCGGCATTATTTGTTTTATCTTAGAGTATGGAAATCACGTTCAATACTCCAGCCTTACTTTTCCCGGCGATCAGCTTATTATTACTGGCTTATACCAATCGCTATCTCGCCTTAGCCAACCTGATCCGGAAATTACACGATGAATATACAAGAGGAGAGAAGAATCATTTGCTGTTAAAGCAGATCAAGATATTGAGGGTTCGTATCAATATGGTGCGGCAGATGCAGGCATTGGGAGTATTTAGTTTTTTGTGTTGTGTTATTTCCATGTATGGGGTTTATCAGCAATGGGCCGCCGTTACTAAATATGTTTTTGCCGCCAGTTTGCTGAGCCTGCTGGCATCGTTGATCATCTCTCTTTTAGAAATATCACAGAGCACCAAAGCATTGGAATGGGAGTTGAGTGATATGGAAGAACTGGAAAAAAGCAATTTTTTTACAGATTTGTGGGGAGGAAAAGAAAAAAAGGAACCTTAGATTTACAATGATGAAAAGAGTTTATTGGCAATTATTTTTTGCGACAATACTATTAGCTGCCTGCTCAAAGAGCGGGAACGGCCCGCATGAGATCGATGATAGTGATGTGACTCCTCCCGTGATCGAAATTACTACACCAACTGCCGGGCAGGTTTTTGCCAGCGGGAGTATTATTACAGTGACAGGAAAGGTTACGGATGCAGCAGGACTATACCGGGGAAGTGTCCGTATCACCAATGATGCAGACGGGGCACAGGTAAAGGAGCAATTATACGAAATACACGGTTTTCAATCATATAATTTCAACGTTCCTCATGCTACATCAGTAACAACTCCCTCTGATTATACAGTTACAGTGAAGTTCGAAGATCATGGCAATAATATTACAACTGCTTCGGTAAAAGTGAAGGTGAATCCCTGATCAGAGGCTGTTTATTTTCTTCAGCACATTTTCCCAGTTTCCGCCGTAATAGACTTGTTTTATTCCATTTTGTTTCAGGAACCGAAAAGCATTGCTGCTGCGGCTGCCTGAATTGCAAACAAGAATGATGGGCTTGCCTATATCCCTGATGCGTTGGATGCTGGCGGGAATTCTGTCTGATGGAATATTGATAGAACCGCGGATACGTCCCTGGTCATATTCATGCACGGTTCTTACGTCAATGATCGCGGCGCCATTGCGAAGTGCGGTTTTTATTTTATCGCCGAAAAGAAAACTTAACATGGTTCACACAAAGCCGCAAAGTACAGAAAGAAAGGTTTCCCACAAAGGCACAAAGGACACAAAGAAAGGTTTCCCACAAAGGACACAAAGAAAGGTTTCTCACAAAGACACGAAGGGCACAAAGAAAGGTTTCCCACAAAGACACGAAGGGCACAAAGAAATCTGTTTAGAATAGCTGTCCTTGTATTTTTCGGTGAATGCCTTCCTTAATCAGGTTAACATTAAAATTGACCAGGATTGCAAGTTTTATTTGTGCCAGTTTTAAATAGGTAAGAACAGTTTTGTGATGCACTTTCTCCAGGTGTTCGATGGATTTGATCTCAACCAATAGTTTGTTTTCCATAATAATGTCAGCTCTGAATCCAACGTCGAGAACTACCTGATCATAACGGGTTATAATTCCTTCCTGCCTTGTATAGCTGATTCCTCTTTTGTCACATTCATAGGCAAAAGCGGCTTCATAAACGCTTTCAAGCAGGCCTGGACCTAAGGTTTTGTGGATAGCATAACAAATGTCAACGGCGATTGTAGCCAGTTCATTTTCTCTCATAAAAAAAGGTTTAATGGTTGTGTTACTTAATAGTAGTAAGATACCAATAAACCTTCGTGTTCTTTGTGTCTTTGTGGGAACACTACGCAGCCGTGATCCTTGTTTTTCTTTCACCGATCTGCTGGCGCCACATCGCATAATACAATCCTTTTTCTTCCAGCAATTTTTCATGATTGCCTGTCTCCACCACATCGCCTTTTTCTAACACATATATCCTGTCCGCATGCATGATGGTTGATAAACGATGCGCAATTAATATTGTTACCTGGTTTCCCTGCAATGATATTTCACGAATTGTATCGGTTATTTCTTCTTCTGTAAGAGAGTCCAGGGCAGAAGTGGCTTCATCAAACAATAAAAGCTTAGGCTTACGCAACAAAGCTCTTGCAATAGAGAGCCTTTGTTTTTCGCCACCACTTAATTTCAAACCACCTTCACCGATCATGGTGTCGAGTCCTTTCTCTGCTCTCTTCAATAAATTCTGACAGCTTGCTTTATTCAACACATCCACCAGGTCTTCTTCGGTGGCAGAGGGATTTACAAAAAGCAGGTTTTCTTTGATCGTTCCGGAGAAAAGCTGTGTGTCTTGTGTCACAAATCCAATCTGGTTACGCAGATCCTCGAAGTCAATATTGGTTTCATCCAATCCATTATAAAGGATCTTTCCATCCTGTGGGCGGTAGAGCCCTACCAGCAATTTCATCAGCGTTGTTTTCCCCGAACCCGATGGCCCCACAAAAGCGATCGTTTCACCTGTTCTTACTTTGAAACTAATATCATTGATAGCTTTATGAGCAGCGGTCTGGTGTTTGAAAGCTACATGATCAAATTCGAGTGTTTCAATTTTGCCAAGATGTTTTGGACTCGGCGGTGGCATCTCGGGTGTTTTTTTCATCAGGTTACCAAAATTCTCCAATGATGCTTGTGCTTCCCTGTAAGAAAGAATGATATTGCCGATTTCCTGCAGCGGCCCGAATACAAAGAAGGAGAAGATCTGCATCGTCACTATCTGGCCAACATCCATCTTTCCCCTGTAAATGAAAAGCATCAGCAAGAATAGAATTACCTGGCGAAGGGTATTTACAAAAGTTCCCTGCACAAAACTGATACTGCGGATCCGTTTTACTTTAGTTAGTTCGAGCCCGAGTATCTTGAATGTATTTTTATTGAGGCGTTCTACTTCCTGGTGAGTGAGCCCAAGACTTTTTACCAGTTCGATATTTCTTAATGATTCAGTAGTGGCCCCGGCCAATGCCGTCGTTTGTCCAACAATCTTTTTTTGAATGACTTTTACTTTTTTACTGAGCAGGTTGGAAATGACTGTCAAAAGAAAAATTCCACCAAAATAAACAAGTGGCAAGCTCCAATGTATGGTGGTGGCATATACCGCCACAAATACGATCCCGATTATGACCGGGAAAAGTACATTGATAAAGGAGGCGACAAATTTTTCCGTATCAATCCTTACTTTTTGCAACACACTCAATGTTTCACCGCTTCGGGCATCTTCAAATTCCTGGTAGGGAAGCTTCATCGCATGTTGCAACCCTTGTGTGAAGACAGTAGCGCCAAACTTCTGCGTGATAAGGTTGAGAAAATAATCCTGGAACGCTTTTGCAATGCGGCTTACCATTGCCACAGAAATAGAAGCGAGCAACAGCCACATCACTCCATAGTAATGGATGTTCTTGGTTTCTCTTTCAATTACGCCACCGGGCTTAATGGTTGTTACCTCTTCGGGTATCGACCTGTTAATGAATAGAAACTCGTTCCATTCAAACGAACTTAGTTTCTGGTGATGCGTGCCGAGATTGATCAGTTTACCAAAAATGATAGGATCCAGTAGTGAGAAACCAATATTGATGGCTGCGAGGAACAAAACAAAAATCACCAGCCATTTATAAGGCTTCAAATATTTAAACAAGATTTTCATATAAACTTATGTAGAGAGTGAAAAGCGGATAACCCACAAACATCGTACAAGTTCGGGAAAAATGACAATTTAACCGAAAGCCCGGTTTATATGTTCCCGCAGATATACGCAGATCAGACAGCATGAACCCATTTGACTTCTATGACCCAATGACCTTTATGACCCATTTGACTCTTTGACTTCTTTGACTCATTGACTTCTATGACTCATTTAACCTCCCTACCCAATTTCACCCCGCCCAACCCTCTCTATCCAGACTCCTGTATTGGATCGCTTCGGCCAAATGTTCAGGTTTTATATCGGTGCTTTGTGAAAGATCGGCGATGGTTCTTGATACTTTTAAAATCCTGTCATAAGCTCTTGCCGAAAGGTTTAGTTTTTCCATGGCTACTTTCAATAGGTTTTGTCCCACCTGGCTAATGACACAAATCTCTTTCAGCATCTTGCTGCTCATTTGCGCATTGCAATAAATGCCGGGATTATTTTTATAACGTTCAGCCTGCAGCTCTCTTGCGTTGATGACCCTGTCACGAATACCCGACGAATTTTCCTGTTGCCTTGTAGCCGATAGTTCACTGAATGCAACTGGCGTTACTTCCACATGCAGATCGATCCTGTCTAACAATGGCCCCGAGATTTTGTTCAAATATTTCTGGACAGCACCTGGGGGACAAGTACACTCCCTGTCAGGATGATTGTAAAACCCGCAGGGGCAGGGATTCATCGAAGCGATAAGCATAAATGAGGATGGAAAATCCATGGCCACTTTTGCTCTTGAGATCGTTACTCTTCTTTCTTCCATCGGTTGCCGCATCACTTCCAATACTGTTCGCTTAAATTCCGGTAACTCATCTAAAAACAAAACACCATTATGCGCCAATGATATTTCGCCGGGCTGAGGATTGCCGCCGCCACCAACTAATGCAACATCGCTGATGGTATGATGCGGGGAACGAAAAGGTCGTCGTGATACGAGTGTTGCATTCTCCGGTAATTTACCGGCGACTGAATGAATTTTTGTTGTCTCCAATGCTTCCTGCAAACTAAGTGGTGGAAGAATGGTCGGTAATCGTTTTGCCAGCATGGTTTTTCCAGCACCCGGCGGACCGATCAAAATGGCATTATGACCACCTGCTGCGGCAATCTCCAATGCTCTTTTAATATTTTCCTGTCCTTTTACATCGGCGAAGTCAATTTCAAAATCATATTGTGAGTGAAAGAACTCTTCTCTTGTATTGACCACCACTTGTTCCAATCCTTTTTCCCCATTCTCAAAAAAGCTGATCACGTCTTTGATATGCGTTACACCATACACCTGGAGGTTGTTGACCATCCCTGCTTCCTTGGCATTTACTTTAGGAACGATCAATCCTTTAAAACCTTCTTTTCTTGCCTGTATAGCAATTGGCAATGCGCCTTTGATGGGTCGCACTTCGCCATCAAGACTTAGTTCACCCATCATCACATATTTCCCGATAATTTCCAGGTTGCTGATCTGTTCAGAAGCGCCTAGTATGCCAATAGCGATAGGAAGATCAAAAGCAGTTCCGCTTTTGCGGATATCAGCAGGAGCAAGATTGATGACCACTTTTGTTCTTGGCATTTTGAAGCCATTGGTCTTGATGGTGCTTTCTACTCTTTGCAAACTTTCTTTTACTGCATTATCGGGAAGGCCAACCAGTGTAGTGTCTTTACCTGTTTGGTTCATCCAGTTCACTTCAACAGTTATGGAAACAGCTTCCACTCCATACACAGCACTGCCAAACGTCTTTACAAGCATGTACTGAAAATAGACAATTATTTGGTCAAATCATTTCCTGCACAGCTGTCTTTCCACCGGTTCATTATTGGTGGAAAAACGGATATAACGGGTGTTAAAACGTTTGATATTAAAAACGATGCTTCCGCTGCCATCATCAAAGCTGAGTTTAAGTGCATTACCATTCAATTCCCACTTACCGGGATAGTTTGCGTTGTCGGCCGTCATGGTAAATGTTTTGCCGGCAGCAATGTTGAATGTTTTATCTAAGCCCGTTTCTTTCCATTTGCCTTCGAGGTCAGAAGCTGTCGGTTCTTTTTTGTCTTCAGTAATGCTGAATGAATCACCGTATTTACTGACAAGTTCCCTGTAGGTACTATATAGCGCTGAAGTATCTCTTTCTTTCGCGGCTGTTATCCTTATTTCAAACAGGCTGTCAATATTTTTATATTCCTGTTCAGCGGTAGGAGAAGCAGCATCAACTCTTTTATAATCGGCCAGGTAATTCTCGAGCATTTTTTTTACTTCATTGGCTTGCCCGATAGCTCTTGAGGCGAAGGAAGCAAGATTTTCATCAACACCCTGGCGGTTGCTGATGATCTCGTAGTTCTTAACGAGTTGTTCTTTTTCATAGATCATCGACTCCAGTTGCGAGTTGAGGTCATCATTACAGTAAGCGGCATAAAAATTATCCTCGCTGATGGTCTCATATTTTGTCATCGACCTCCACGCTTCAACCGTTTCGGTTTTAATCTTATCCTTTTCCTTTCTCTTTTCTTTTTTGTCTTTGATGTAGTTAACGATGGAGTAAGCAACAACCGTGGTCAATACGCCGATCAATATGTTTTTCCAGGTGCTGCCGCCTGATGGTACGCCTCCCATAGCAGAATTTTTTTGGTGGTGAATTGTTCACTGCCAATATAGGGATAAATAACGGCCTGCCTATACCGCCCAGCCGCAAAATTTAGTTGGTAAGATTGGCATCAAAGAGGGCAGTAGTGTTGGGATCGAGCAGCAACCGGGAAGGTTTTTCCTTTACGGGTATAGAAAACGTTTCAATGGATTTGCTGATAAGAATTTGTTTGCTGGTATTGCCTTTGGCAGTTTCAACCAATATTTCCAATGGGAACTCAAACAGTCTCTTTTTTTGTTCTATAGTAAGCAACAGGTCTTTTTTTGCAGCATCATATTTCCAGCTCACATTCAATTGCGGCACGCCGGGAGTATAAAGCCATTGTTTAAAAAAATGTTCCAGGTCCAGGCCGGATGTTTCTTCAAACACTTTACGGACATCATCCGTGCCAGCTGTTTTGCCTGCATATTTTGCGTAATAGTTCCTGATACTTTTCCAAAAGATCGAGTCTCCTGTCTTTTGCCGTAACATATGTAATACCCATCCTCCTTTTTCGTAACTGTTAGCGTTTAAAAGCTCCATATAATCCTTTGAATCGTCAACCACAGGGCGATCACTTGTCTTTGCAAAAGAAACAACCTTGTTCCTGTCTTCTTTGAGCATGGCAACAGCAGTATCCCTGCCATATTTCTCTCCCATATATAATACGGTCATGTAAGTAGCAAAACCTTCACTCAGCCATAAATGCGCAAATGTTTTTTCGGTGGCCATATTGCCAAACCACTGGTGAGATATTTCATGAGCCACCGTTGCTTCCTTACTACGTTTGCCGGTCACAGATTCCTCCGCATAGAAAATCGTGTTGGCATTTTCCAAGCCACCGAATATGGTTTTGGATTGCACATTGGCTAATTTTTTATAAGCATAGGGCCCCACTTTTTTTATGAACCAGGGTAGTATATCCGCGGCTAATGCATAATCATAAAAACCTTTGTCATGATCCTCGGGATATACCCAGCTATAAACAGGGATACATCCATCAACAACTCCGGCCAGCCCCACTGCAAAATCAGCAGCGCCGATCACCATCACTTTCGTAGAAATAGGAACATCTTCTTTCCAGTGTGTTCTTTTTTTATCAGCTAGGTTTGTTTCTTCAATTTGAATGCCATTAGAAACAACCTGGTAATGTTGTGGCGCTGTAACAATAAATTCTACAGTGGCTTTATCAGCAGGGTCATCATGACAAGGCAACCAGTTATGCCCGCGATTAGGCCAGTTGTCTGCAAAGAATGTGCGGTTGCCATATTTGTTTTTTGAAATAATGAGACCGTCGGAAGGGATGCCTTTATACTCTATGATCACTGTTGCGGAATCTCCTACCCTTGCTTCTTTTAAAAGAGTCAGCTCGATCTCCTGTGCAGTTTGTTTTACCGCCATTGCTTTTCCATTGGGAAAAAAAGAACTGGCTTTCATGCCTTTGCCGGACCTGTCAGGAGCAGCTAGATCAAGTATTATTTTTTCAGAGCGATGTAAGAATCGGAGGGAAATAGTGGCTTTTCCTTTTATACTATCATTATTATCATTCAGCTCAATTTCAAATTTGTAATGCAAAACATCGATATCGCTTTGCGCCGCAACAAAAAGCGAAGAACAAAGGGCAAGGATTGAAAGAATAGTTATTCGCATAAATGAGTTTCCAGGTTTCCTCCAAATCTATGGTAATCTTGTAAATCGTGGTTCTGTTCTACAGTTTTTCCAGCATATCCACCACCTTTTCCCTTTTGAGGATGACATACCCGATCCGATCGTTGCTCACGCCTTCCTTTAATTGGTAAGTAAATTCCAGCTGGTCGTCTTTTACATTCGTTTCAAAATAACGGAAAGTGATATTGGGGTAGTTCTTTAATTCATCACCGATCTCATATAAATGCGTGGAAAGAATAAATAAGGAGTTTTTGATCTTTATCAATCCTCTTATAACCGTAGTGGAGCATTTCATAGCATCCTGCACATTGGTACCTTTAAAAAGTTCATCGATCAGCACCAGCCATTTTTTTCCCGTATTCACTTTTTCGATCGTATTGCGGATGCGCTGCACTTCATTAAAGAAAAAGCTTTCGCCTTTGGCGATATTGTCAACCACGTTGATATTACTGAGCAATCCATCAAATAAAGTAAGCTTCATACTTGCAGCAGGCACACCCATGCCGATATGAGCCAGGAACACTGCCGATCCAACGGCTTTTATCAATGTGCTTTTGCCAGCCATGTTGGCACCGGTAAGAAAAAGAAAATTATGTTCAGGGTCCATCTGCAGATCATAAGCAACAGGAGTTGGTATCAGTATGTGATATAGTCCTTTTGCCGACACCAGCGATTTTTCCTGTTCGATGAATTCGGGAAAACTGAGCTTATATGTTTTTACGGCAACTGCCATCGAGTACCATGCATCGAGCCGGCTATAGA
>DASVNY010000486.1:0-3058 GCA_036383615.1 Chitinophagaceae bacterium | reverse complement strand
CTGAACTGAACGCTATTATCACTCATTTTTGTTGATGTGAACTTTATAACTTTTCCATCATTTTGATTGGTCACTTTATTTTCATAGACCCAGTTGCTGTTTTCGGGATAAACCCTTCCGCTTTCTTTCCAGGTTGTATCAGTTCCTTTCAGACTATACACATCAGTTTTATAGGTACCGTCTTCATTCTTTATCCAGCGTTCAAAATTTTGTCCATCCTCACTTTTCCAGGTGCCGGTTAGTTGGTCAAATACAAGAGGTTTAGCGGCAGTATTTGTGTCAGCAGTTGAAGCAGGTTCTTCTGTTTTGCTACTGCTTTTATTATTGCAGGCAATCAGAACAGACAACGATATAATAAAAAGAATAAGTAGTTGATTAAATTTCATATTGAAGTTTTATAGATTAACCAATAGAATGTAGGGCCAGTTTGTTTCCTTCCGTGTCAAAGAAGATGGCAAAATAACCCAGCTCGGGGCTTATCTGTGTTTTGGGAACGATGACTTTTCCCCCGGCAGCTTCCACTTTTGAAAGTGCATTATTAAGGTCATTACCACCATTCAAATAAACAAGTGTGCCCTGGGTAGAAGGTGCATAATCGTTACCCTGTACAAGAGCGCCGGCTACATTTGAACCATCGCTGGGAAAAAACGCCATTTTGGTACCGAACATTTCTGTCTCATTCATTTCGCCACCTAAGATCGTTTGGTAGAACTTTTTGGCCCTGCCAATATCTGCGGCGGGAATCTCAAACCAGTTAACTGTGTTTTGCATATTATTTGTTTTGATGCAAAATAGCAGCCGTTCCCAAAGCAAAATTGTAAAATTGCGACAGTTCATTCCGCGGAGGCAAACAATGTCGCGAAACGCAAACTATCGGCATAAAATGATTTGGGGCTCATTCCCGTGAACTCTTTAAAATCTTTAATGAAATGCGCCTGGTCATAATAACCATTTTCATAGGCAAGTGATGTAAGACTGGTGAAGTTTTTTTGCTCCAGCATCTTTAAGGTTGCCTGCAGGCGAACAACACGGGACAGTTGTTTTGGGCTCATGCCAATAGCTGATGTAAATCTTCTTTCTATATTCCGGCGATGGATATTCATTTTATCCGCCAGTTCAGCAACATCCAATTGACCCTGCGAGTGAACAATCACTTCCACGCATGCTTTTGTAATATTGTCAATCGCTTTTGGCTCTGCAAGTCTCGCTAACAAAAACTCTTCAATGATCTTTATTCGTTCGGTGCTGGTTGTTGCTGACAAAACTTTTTCCTCCAGTATTCTTCCTTTATCACCAAACAGCTGACCTAAACTAACAGCGCTGTCAGTGAGATCTGTCACTGCTATATCAATAAAGGGAGTGAGACCATCAGGAAAAAATCTTGCGGAAATAATACCGCTTTTGCCAGTGGGAGCTATCTCGAGATATTTGGTGATCTGTCCATAGATAAAACTCCGGGGTTGAATGATTGATGAACCATCTTCAAAATATTGCCTGTAGAGGTCGCCATAATGAAAGATCATTTCCATGCAGCCATCCGGTAGCACCCGTTGTGTTACCGGGTTCTCCGATGCTTCATCTTCCAGTGTCCAGAAACATTTGACAAATGATTGAAGATCCGCTGAAGGATCATATACCTGGTAATCCATATAACTGTGAATAAACTTGTATAAACATACAGAATATTATTTGTCGATAGGTTTAATAGGACTATATTTAAAGATTACCATATCACCTCAATTCAAACTATGCCATTCATTCTTATTTTCTTTATTTGCCATTGGTATTTTTCACTTTTCACCCTGAGTTTTGTGCAACACCGTTATGCCTCTCATGCCGTTTTCAGCATGACAAAAGGATGGGAGCGTTTTTTTTATTTGATGGCTTATGTTGCGCAGGGATCCGCCTATGTAAGTCCCAAAACATTTGCTATCCTGCATCGTATGCACCATGCTTATACGGACACGGAGAAAGACCCGCATTCTCCGCATTTTCATAAAAATGTATTTACGCTGATGTGGTACACACGGGCTTTTTCAACGTCGATCTTCAATGGTTCATTTAAGCCCGAAGAAAGGTTTACTAAAAACCTGCCCGATTGGAGAGGATTGGATGTTTGGGCTCATTCTACTTTATCAAGAGTGCTTTGGATAGTTGTATATGTTACGATCTATATTCTTTTTGCTCCTTCTGCATGGTGGTTCTTATTATTACCTTTTCATATTCTGAATGTGCCTTTTCATGCTGTTATTATCAACTGGTTTGCACATAAGGTAGGAGCGGTGCATTTTAGTATGAAAAACAAATCCCGCAATTTATGGCCCTTTGATATTATCATGCTGGGTGAAGCTTATCACAACAATCATCACAAGCATCCTTCAGCAGTGAACTTTGGCCGTCGCTGGTACCAGATCGATCCTATTTACCCTGTTATACTTTTCCTGCACTGGCTAAAGATCATTCGCATTAACCGGCAACAGGTGATTCCAAAGTATATGGAAGCGTAGCGAACAGAAGAACAGAAGAACAGATGAACAGAAGAACAGAGGAATTTCTAAGTTAACAGTATCTTTAAGGGATAAAATACAATTGCATGAGATCCCTTTTTTCATTCCTGTTATTTACTATTCTTTTATCAACAGCAACGGCCCAGCAAACACAAAAACCTGTACTGCACGGAAAGAACTGGATGGCTATTACCGGCAAACCATTGGCGGCAACGGCAGGTTCCATCATTTTTCAAAAAGGTGGTAATGCTGTGGATGCTGCCTGCGCCATGTTAGCTGCCACTTGTACTATGTGGGATGTATTGAGTTGGGGAGGAGAGACACAAGCTTTGATCTATAATCCCAAAACAAAAAAAGTTATTGCTATCAATGCAATGGGTGTTGCTCCTACAGGCGCCACCGCGGATTTTTTTAAAAACAAGGGATACAATTTTCCACCGGAATATGGCCCATTGGCCGCAACAACACCGGGCACACCAGGTGGTTTGTGTTATATGCTGGCCGAGTATGGAACAATGAGTTTAAAAGATGTATTAGCTCCTGCTATGCAA
>DASVNY010000485.1:0-3005 GCA_036383615.1 Chitinophagaceae bacterium | reverse complement strand
AGGCCAGCGAAAGGCTGAAAACAGAAAAGGGTATTTTTACCGAAAGAAAAGGCCTGCTGATGTTGAACCAGTCTTTGGCAACATCAAACACAATAAACACTTCAAACGATTTTTACTCAAAGGGCTTGATAAAACAGAAATTGAGTGGGGATTGATCTGTATCGCACACAATCTGAAGAAAATCGCTGCTTAAAACCGGGAAAAGACTCGTTCTTTTTTTGTTTTTAAACCATAGACCACTGCCTGACTTCACAACATCAAAAAAACCTCAAACAATTACCGAAGCCATACAAAATAAAAAGAGGCTGCCTTATGAGACAGCCTCATTCTTTATTTACTCTATAGCGATTTTAATAATCATCGTTTTGCTCTATTATTCCACCAGATGCATCATGCTCTCTTTGAGGGATCGGGAACACCATCTTATTGTGATTATATGCAAAGCCATCAGCAGTAAGCCGAAGTCTTTTCAGATCATGCACAGCATGACCTTCATGTGCGAGTTCAAGTTTTCTTTCAAGTAAAATATCATTTAACGTCACGGCAGCCAATGGAAGCAAACCTGCTCTTTGATGAATACGATTAACATCCGCAAGAGGCGTGGCACCTGTAGTAGATCCCGCTCTGAAATTTGCTTCGGCTCGTGTCAAATAAAGTTCAGCTAGACGAATAACAGGAAGAATTTTATACTGTTGTTGCCACTTACCGCTTCTCGTTGCGCCGGCCCCGGTATAAAATAAATCTTTTCTCGTATCGCCAACACTGTATAAGGCTAAGTGACTTGCCTGTATGGATACATCACCATCACGACCCCCGTATGTCGGAATGGACCAATAGAGATGCATATTATTGGCTCCGTCCTGCGCACTTACCTGCATAGCAAAAAGATATTCCGTCGAGTTTGCACTATTATTAAATGCAGCCGCATAGGTGCCGGCAAGAGCTTTGCCATTGCCGGTAGCAACAGTAATACCCCGGTTAGCTGCATCTCTTGCATCTGTCCATCTTTCCATTTGCAGATAGACTCTTGACAACATTGCGGAAGCAGCGGGCTTTGTTGCATACACTGTATTGGTATTTGGCAATAAAGTCTCCGCTTCTGTAAGGTCAGCTAATATTTGGGTGTAAACCTGCTCAACTGAACTACGGGCTACATAAGAAGACTGATCAATTCCTCTTGTTGGGGTAAGGATGATAGGAAGGCCCTTGTTTGATGCTACTGAACCTGCTGAATAGGGTTTGGCAAATAGTTTCACTAATTCAAAATACATACAGCCACGAATGAATAAGGCTTCGCCTTTTACCCTGTTTTGATCCGCTGTGTTAACAATACTAATAGCGCTCAGAATGTTGTTGCATATATTAATAGTGTTATAAGCACTGAGCCAACTGTCTCTTACAAAACTATTGGTAGTGATGATTGTTTTTAACCAGATTTCACGTGGCTGGTTAAATGTTCCCTGCCACCTGATCTCTCCATTAGCGGCGAGTAATTCAGAATAAAGAAAGAGGTTACCGCCATAAAGATTACCACTGCTCAAAGCATCATAAGCGCCATTCAATACTTTTTTTATGTTAGCATCCGAACTTAGCGCCACGTTTTCGTCAACACTCTGAGAAGGGAGAAGGTCGAGCTTTTTATCACAAGAAGTGAGCAAAGCCGACAATATAGTTACTGCAATTATTGTACGTTTCATGTTTGCTTTTTTTAAGGATTAAAAACCGATGTTGATTCCAACTGTTACCGACTTGATCTGGGGTGCTGCATAAAAGTCACCTCCCTGGTTACGGTTACCTGCGCGATAGTCCGTATTCACTTCAGGATCCCAACCTGTGTAATCAGTAAAAGTCGCAAGATTGACACCTGTAACATATATTCTTGCAGAGCGGATCTTTAATTTGCTCAATAGAGCATTACTTAAATTATAGGCAAGTGTTACATTTTTAAGTCGCACATAACTGCCATCTTCAATATAACGAGTAGAAGCATTGATACCATTGCCATAACCAAGACGTAATTGTGGCACATCTGTCTTATCGCCCGGGTTTTGCCAGCGGCGCAGCTGATCCCTGGTTTGGTTATCAAACCAGTCAAAACTGGATGACATAAAGCCGCCACCACCATTCATAATCTGGTTGCCAAATACACCCTGGAACAATACATTCAACTCAAATCCTTTGTAGGTAACTGTATTGGTTAAACCTCCTATCCAATCCGGATTGGGGTCGCCCACAACAAAGTTGCCTGCATCGTTATAGTCGTTAGTTGTCGTTTTTCCATCTTCCATATAATATAACGCATCACCATTGTCAGGATCAACGCCGGCATATTTGGGGCCATAGAAAACACCAATAGGTTCCCCTACAATTAATGAATTCATATACCTGCCATCGTTGCCAGGGATCAGCTTTTGGTCACCATCGAGGTTAGTGATCTTGTTAGCATTTTTAGAGAGATTTAAGCTTGTGTTCCATTTAAAATCCCTGCCGTTGATATTAACTGAGTTCAACACTAATTCAAATCCTTTATTTTCCATAGAGCCCACGTTCCTATTCAAAGTAGCAAAACCTGAAGTACCCGGAACAGGAACGGCATAAATAAGATCAGTTGTCTTTTTAATGTAATAATCCAATTCACCGGTAAGCCTGTTACCAAATAATCCAAAGTCGATACCTATATCAATCTGGCGGCTCTTCTCCCATTTGAATTTTGGATTACCCAATTGAGTTGGGACCAATCCCGACAGGTTGTTATATTTTGCCGCACCCCACAAACCTAATTGAGGGAAATTGCCAAAGCCATTATCATTACCGGTTAATCCATAACTACCTCTTAGTTTTAAGAAATCGATCCATTTAGATTCCTTAAGAAAATTTTCTTCACTAAGTACCCAACCGGCAGAAAACGCGGGGAAATAACCGTATTTGTTGTCCTTACCAAAACGAGAAGATCCATCGATACGCAAACCGGCTGTAAAAAGATATTTATTATCAAACTTATAGTT
>DASVNY010000484.1:0-2842 GCA_036383615.1 Chitinophagaceae bacterium | reverse complement strand
AGCAGATTTGCCGTAGTTACGTTGAAACTTGATGCCTTTTATACTCGGGTTCTTCGCTCTTAACTGTTCAATCACCTCCCATGAATTGTCGGTGCTGCCATCGTCAACATATATCACTTCATAAGAATAGTTATTCTCTTTCATTACTCGCTCTATCCAGGCAGACAGTTCGGGTAATGATTCAGCTTCATCTAAAAGTGGTATGACAAGCGATATATCCATTATTGATTTCTCCGGGTGATTAATACTAATCCTGCAACAGCAGCTGTTGTGATCGCCCCAATCACCAAATATCCGAAAATGGAGGCAGATACAAGGCGTAAAGTGTATTGTTTTTTCAGTGTAGCTACTTCTTCATCTATTTGGGCAGGCGTTTTATTTGATTTGTTTTTCTGTGCTATCAATTGTTCCTTGTAAGCCACTGATGCCTCTTCTGCAAACTCAGGATGCATATTGCTGAATACACCTGTAAATGTTACCATGATAAGTGTAACAACAATAAAACAACGAAATCCCTGGCCAAACAATTCACTAAACTTTCCTGTGAAAGCAGGTGATCGGCCAAAGGACAATACAGTCCATGCAATACCTAAGGCATATAAAACATAAACGATGTATTGAAATTGAGAATCGGCAGGCAGTTTTGCATAGAAAATAGCCAATGCTGTTGCAAGCATCAGCAAACCTGTGATCAATCCTTTTATCGCGGGGGTTAGTTTCATTTGTAAGAATTAGTTCAGCGTGATTTTATCTCCATTGATAATGCCGATAGCTTTTCCAGTCAACTCTTTTCCAATAAAAGGACTATTCTTTGACTTTGATTTAAGGTCAGTTTCCGCGACGGTCCATTTTTTTGTTGGATCAAATAACGTGATAGAAGCTTTATTTCCTTCTTTGATAGAAGAATCGGCAAGTCCGAATAGTTGCCTTGGGTTGAGAGCCAGCAGTTGAACAAGTTTTTGCTGTTCGATGCCCGATAATACCGTGTTGATAACAGCATACGCTGTTTCAAGCCCGATCATTCCATTTTTTGCATATTCAAATTCCAGCACTTTGCTGTCATATTCATGTGGCAGGTGATGCGAAGCAAAACAGTCTATCGTTCCTTCGACAACGGCTTTGCGCAAAGCTTCCCTGTCTTCTTTTGTTCTTAAAGGGGGATTTACTTTCAGGTTGGTATTATAACCGGCTACATCTTCATCACAGAAATAAAGATGATAAGGAGTAACGGAGCAACTGACTGCGGCACCGCTATCTTTTCCTCTTTTAATATACTCAAGCGATTTCTTAGAACTAACAGCAGCGAAATGCAATTTCGATTCTGCATAACGGGCCAGCTTAATATCCCTTGCCACGATCAGTTCTTCTGCGATAACAGGTTTGCCTGGTAAACCAAGTTGTGTCGAAACAATCCCTTCATTCATCAACCCATGAGGATTGATACTTTTATCATCGGGTATTTGTATCAGTACACCATTAAATGCTTTTACATATTGCAAAGCTTTCACTAATAAGCCGGCAGATTGAACAGGATTGATGCCATCACTGAATGCAACAGCCCCGCTGGCTTTCATATCATACATTTCGGCCAGTTCTTTGCCTTCGGTATTTTTTGTGATGGCGCCAAGCGGATGAATATTCACGGGAAGTGTTTGTCCTTTTTGAACAATATATTCAACTGTCGATTTGCTATGAACAGCGGGGTTGGTATTGGGGATAACAAACACATCGGTATATCCGCCGGCGGCTGCAGCGGCGGCACCAGTCTCCAATGTTTCTTTGAATTCATAACCGGGGTCGGCGAAGTTGGAGAAAATATCCACCCAACCCGGAGATACATGAAGACCTTCGATAGTAATTTCCTTATCTGCTTTTGCAGAAACTTTTCCGATCTGTGAAATGATTCCGTTCTCAATAAAAATATCAGTGATTTTTCCGTTGAAAGGAGAGGAGGGATCGACAACCCTGGCTTGCTTAATGAGTATTTTCATTAAGGTGCGAAGATAGAGTTTTTTGATTTTACAATTGTAAAATTATCACTTAGCTTTGCTGCCCGCAAAAACCGGAATTCGGGTGGTGGCGCAGCCCGGTAGCGCATCCCGCCTGGGGCGGGAGGATCGGAGTCTATGTTTTGTGTGTATGTAATATATAGCAGTTCTTTAGACAAATATTATGTTGGTAGTACTGATAATCTGGATAGAAGATTGAATCAACATAATTCAGGAAAAGGCAATTTTACCTCGAAGGGCTTACCTTGGTCACTGATATTTAAGATTGATTGTAGTTCCAGGCCTGAAGCCGTTCAACTTGAGATGAAAATCAAGAAAAGAGGAATTAAACGATACTTGCAGGATAATAATCTTGTATAGTTCGGGTGGTGGCGCAGCCCGGTAGCGCACTTGTATGGGGTGCAAGGGGTCGCTGGTTCGAATCCAGTCCACCCGACTTTTTTTGAAAGGGTAACTATGAAAAATGGTTACCCTTTTTTCGGACCTGGCAGCGCACTTGTATGGGGTGCAAGGGGTCGCTGGTTCGAATCCAGTCTGCCCGACTAAATCAGTCATAAAAGTATCTCGCAAAGGCGCAACGACGCAAAGAGCAGCAGTATTGACTTTTATATCGTAGCGTCTCAGCGTCGTTGCGAGAGAATAAAATGCTTTTGAGCGATCTCTTCTATCATTAATTTTTCTTCGTCGTATCTGCGGCTGGTTTCTTCTTCTTAAAAAGATCTTTCAATGTTTCTTTAACCACCGTGCCTGTTTTCTTTTTGGTTGTATCAGTTGGAGTTGTTTCTTTTTTTGCCGTGTCTTTACCAAAGAGCTGCTCTTTCAGTTTATCTTTC
>DASVNY010000483.1:0-3481 GCA_036383615.1 Chitinophagaceae bacterium | reverse complement strand
CCACGACCCGTGTTACAATCGTTAAAACGAAGCCATGCATAGCTGGTATCGTTGAAGTAACATTTTACAAAATCCTTATTGAGCCTGGCGGTTTTGCCAACTAACTCTTCAAATCCCATTTTGCGCTTGCTGTCAAGCATACGATGACTCCAGGTGATGGTGTCGGGCATGCAATTGGTTAATGAGATCGTTACAAAAGGGCTGTCAGCAGAAGGATGCTGAAAAGTTATAGGTTCGTTGATACAAGCCGTATCACAGAATGACGGGGGCGCTGATGATTTACAGGCTGTGAATGACCAGGCAAATACCAAAGCGATTGCAGGAACAATAAGTATTTTCATTTTTAGCATTTTGATGCAGGCAAAAATAATCATTGACATTTGTTGTGTATAAAAATCCTTTCAGCGGTTGATGTAGTATCTTCGGCGCATGATCGAATCAAAACCTTTTAGTATCCGTTCCTTCAGGAATAAGGCCCGTAAAAAAAGAAGAAGCTTCAGAAGATTTCTCACCAAATTGGAGAAAAGCGCCCCGAGAAAAATTGAAAGCATAACAGCGAGATTGGAAAAAGAAGTGTGGAAAGAAGTTGACTGTCTTAGTTGCGCCAATTGCTGCAAAACAATGACCCCGACTTTTACTCCTGCGGATATAAAAAGAATAAGCGCTCATTTTGGACAAACTCCTGATGAATTCAAGCAACAGTGGTTGTATAAAGAAAGAGGCACTGGTGACTGGATGAATAAAAAAGAGCCTTGCCAGTTCCTGAATTTAAAGGACAACAAATGCAGCATATATGAGATACGCCCGGCTGATTGTGCCGGCTTCCCGCATTTGCCCAAGAAAATGAAAGACTACGGGCATGTTCACAAACAAAATATCGAGTATTGTCCTGCTACGTTCCGCTTAGTAGAAAAAATGGTTGGTGAAATGGATCAGTGGGAATGGCAGGTAGCCAAAAAAAAGAAGTAATGCCCGCCATTAAAATTGAATATTGAGCATTGAAAATTGAGTATTTTCTTATCCTGATAATAGAAAAATGCTCAATTATTACCTACAAATAAACATCCTCCAATAAGAAATATTCCGGTTCTTTATAATTGAATAGCGTTATCGCCAGCACATCATATTGCATCCATTGATAGCCGGGGTTGTGATACAGGAATTCATCAGCGGCTTTTTGCAGGTGTTTGAATTTTCGTTTTGTTACTGCCTCTTCCGGGTATCCAAAGCCTATTCCATTTCTTGCTTTTACTTCAACGATATGAAGTGTTTCATTTTTTACGGCAACGATATCTATTTCATAATGTGAGTGCCGCCAGTTTTGATGTAAAATAGTATAACCTTGCCCTGCGAGCCAGTCAGCGGCCATTGCTTCCGCATCTTTACCAAAATCATTATGCGAGGCCATGCTTATCTTTACTTTAAATTAAAAGAAACCTACTGGCCCTGGAGGGGAGTAGTGTCTTGGTTTGAAAGTTTTTTCCCGCAGATTTTCGCTGATTTGATCGCAGATCACGGTGATTTGCTCTCCGAATTTTGTGTAATCAGCGGAAAGTTCAAATAAAAGAGTTTAGTATGAAAGGCATTGCAAGGTTGAAAGGAGTGGTAAAACATTATGATTGGGGAGGCGCTGAACTGATCCCTTCTTTATTGCAGATCGATAATAAAGAGGGAAAACCATTCGCGGAATACTGGATGGGAACGCATTCGTTAGGGCAGGCCACAATCGAGCTAAATAACAACGAGGCAAAAGAGCTTTCATCTATTGATCAATTGCCTTTTTTGCTAAAACTGCTGGATGTAAAAGATATGCTTTCGATACAGGTGCATCCATCGAAGACTGCAGCCGAAAAAGATTTCGCCAGGGAAAATGAAGCAGGCATTCCGCTTGATTCGGCTAATCGTAATTATAAAGATGCCAACCACAAACCGGAACTAATGGTGGCATTGAGTGATTTCTGGCTCCTGCATGGTTTTAAGCCTTCCGAAGAATTGATTTATACATTATTGAATGTGGTAGAATTGCGGGAACTGCTGCCTGTTTTTAATCAATCAGGTTATAGCGGTTTATATAAACATGTCATGGAAATGCCGCAAGCGGAGGTGAACCGTTTGCTACAGCCTTTGATCGATAATATTTCTTCGGTTTACGATAGCGATGGGCCCGATAAATCTGATGAAGATTTCTGGGCGGCAAGAGCCGCTAAAACATTTAATAAAGACGGGAATATTGATCGCGGCATTTTTTCGATCTATTTGTTCAATCTCGTCCATCTAAAAAAAGGAGAGGGGATATTCCAGGATGCGGGAGTGCCGCATGCTTATTTGGAAGGGCAGAATGTTGAGATCATGGCTAATTCAGATAATGTGTTGCGTGGTGGATTGACGACAAAGCATATTGATGTAACTGAATTGCTGAAACATGTGAAATGTGAGGCAACATATCCTAACATCTTAAGTGCGGATTCCGTGAGCGCATATGAGAAGATATATAAAACGCCGGTCCCGGATTTTGTGCTAAGTGTATTTGAATTGGAGGAAGGAATGTCGGCTCCCTTTACACCCGTTTCAACTGAAATATTGGTGCTCATTGAAGGAAAAGCGCTTATCAGCGATAACACGGATACTATTGAGGTTGAACCCGGGGAACCCGCTGCTGCTATATTTGCTGCTGAACACCCGATCTTTATCAAAGCAGCTTCCAAAACCACTATTTTCAGGGCTGCCGGCAATGTCCACAGTGGTGAATAAAATGCCCTGTCAATTAGCTCAATTCTTTTAATTTTGCCAAAGCCTTAAGGCGTTCACACATAATTATTAAATATGAAGTTCAACGGAAGACTGATCCTTTTTACACTTGTCCTGATCGTATTGGCGACTGCCTGTAAATTCTTTTTCGGGCCCGATCTTGACTGGTCAGGATTTTCACCTGTAATAGCCATCGCATTGTTCTCGGGTTTTATTATCAAGCAAAAAGACTGGTCGTTCCTGCTTCCCCTGCTGGCCCTGTTTATCAGCGATGCCATCATTCAACTTCTGTTTATCAACAAAGCCTTTCCTTATGCCGGTTTTTATAGCGGTCAGTGGAAAAACTATCTTTTCCTGATGAGCGCCACCCTGATCGGATGGATACTGAAAGGCAGAAGCACTACAAGTTTAATTACCGGAGCCATCGCTGCACCCACTGTATTCTTCCTTATTTCCAATTTCAGCGTTTGGATGGGGCAGCATGTTACTTATAGCAAAGATTTCGCCGGACTACTGAACAGCTATACTGCTGGTCTTCCTTTCTATAGAAATGCATTGGTAGCTACGGTGGTTTTTCTTCCATTGATACTGTTTGCGTATAACTATATCATGCGAAATAAAACGGCGATCACGGTAGCATAATTTTTTCTCGCGACGACGCAAAGCCGCCACGATAAAACCCTGCTATGTTTTTCTTTGCGACGCTGCGCCTTTGCGAGATATTTTTTTGGCT
>DASVNY010000482.1:0-2265 GCA_036383615.1 Chitinophagaceae bacterium | reverse complement strand
TATCATACCTGCTGTTGTTGCTGATGCATTGTATGAAAAACATATGGAAGTGTTGCGTACCGGCAAACCCATCGAAGCAGTTGAAAAAGCAAAATGGGCGGATGGAACGGAGTTGGATTTTCATGTCAATATTTTTCCCATCGAAGCAGAGAGCGGGAAACGTTTGGTCGGTGGCCATGCGGTGAACTTATCTGATAAGTTTGTAGTGGAAAAAAAGTTACGTGAAGCCAACGAAAGACTGCTCTTATTGAGCCGCACCACTTCAGACGCGATCTGGGAATGGGATATGCAAACCGGTTATATCTTCCGCAACGATTCATTAATGGATATGATAGGCTACCAGGCAGATAATTCAAAAGGATTATCCTGGTGGTTACGTCGCATTCATCCGGAGGACAGGGACAGGATCCAGGACATAATTAAAGAAGCAACAGATAAAGGCTTACAAACATGGGAAGATCAGTATCGCTTTAAATGTGAAGATGGTACCTACAAGCATATCCGTGATAAAGGTTTTGTTGTTTACGAGAATGGCCTGCCCGTTAAAATGATCGGTTCATTAAATGATATCACCGATCTGAAATTATTAGAAGATCAGCTAACAGAAGAAAAACTACAGCGGCAAAAAGAAATATCTGAAACAGTTATCAGGGTGCAGGAAAAGGAGAGGACCCGTATCGGCCATGAACTGCATGATAACGTGAACCAGATATTATCTACCGTGAAATTGTTTGTTGACATGCTGAAGCCGCAGACCGATGAAGAAAAAGTGATCAAAGGCAAGAGCACGGAATATCTTGTCACTGCCATTGAGGAAATAAGACAGTTGTCAAAAGAGCTGGTGGTTCCTCAATTAAAAGATATAGGATTGGTAGATAGCATAAAGCAACTTATACAAGATATCAACCTCGCCAACCCGTTAAAGATCAAATTCACCCATGATCATGAGAATGACCTGATGGGGCATGGTAAAAAAGTAACCATATTCCGTATCATACAGGAGCAATTGAAAAATATTCTTAAGTATAGCAAGGCCAGCCAGGTGGACATTTTTATGCAGTGTAAAGACGGTGATGCAGAACTGATCATCAAAGATGATGGTGTTGGGTTTGATCCAAAACAAACCCGCAGTGGCATTGGCTTATCAAATATTCATGACAGGGTTCGGTTCTATGATGGATCGGTAGATATTCAGTCGGCGCCTGGTAAAGGTTGTATATTAAAAGTAACGATTCCCTGCCTCGGTTAAGGCTCTAAAATGTAGAATGTAGAATGTAAAATGTAAAACGGCCACTATACTTTTACATTTAGTATTTTACATTTTACATTCTACATTTATTTATGTCTCTCTTTCAGAATTGCTATCACATCAGTAAACTGGTAATTTTTTGCCTGCAGCAAAACAAGATAATGGTAAAGAAGATCGGCAGCCTCATTTAAAAACTTTTCTTTATTATCGTCTTTACTTTCAATCACCAGTTCCACAGCTTCTTCACCCACTTTTTGTGCGATCTTATTGATCCCTTTTTCAAACAGGGATGATGTATAGGACTTATCGGTAGGATGTTCTTTTCTTTCCCGGATGGTTTGTTCAAGTTTTTGCAGGCTGAATGCGTGGTTGTTTTCATTAAAGCAGGTATCAGCGCCTGTATGACAAACGGGTCCTGCCGGAGTTGCTTTTATCAGCAAAGTATCGTTATCACAATCATTCAGTATTTCATTTACAGACAGGAAATTCCCTGATGTTTCTCCTTTTGTCCAGAGTCTTTGTTTGCTGCGGCTGAAAAAGGTTACCCTTCCGGAATCTTTTGTGCTATTGAAAGCTTCATTGTTCATGAAACCCAGCATCAACACTTTTTGAGTAATGGAGTCCTGTATGATAGCTGGTACAAGACCGTCAGCGTATTTTGAAAAATCAGGTGTCATCAGTTTAGTTTTTTTGTTCCTGGATCATGTTTCTTTTTTTGAAGCTTTAGCAACAGGTCAAAAAGAGCTTCTCTTTTCTGTCGCTGGTGCTCTGCATTTCTCAGTTTTCTTCGCCGTTCGAAATACCAGAACATATAAAGCGAGAACAGTAATATGATTATAATAACTATCATATTCGTATAGCTATATTTTTATCCTGTAAATATCGTTTCAAACCGGGGATACTGATCTCCTGGAAATGAAAAACACTGGCGGCTAAAGCAGCATCAGCGTTGGCCAGGTTGAAAACGGTTGCAAAATGTTCCATTGTTCCGGCCCCTCCCGATGCGATAACAGGAA
>DASVNY010000481.1:0-2287 GCA_036383615.1 Chitinophagaceae bacterium | reverse complement strand
CTTCTTTGGTAAAATTTCTTTCAAGCTTTACGGCGATGATCCATTCCTTTAATTTTTCTACGCCTCTTTCTACGGTGTTCTTACTTCCCTGGTCGAGTAATGCTTTGGCAAGCTGCTGTGTAATAGTGCTTCCTCCGCCCTGGGACCCTAATGTGAACACGGCCCTTAACGTTGACTTGACATCAATGCCGGCATGACTGTAAAAACGTTCATCTTCTGTAGCGATGAGTGCATCGATCACATGTTTTGATATGTCACGGTATTTGACATTGCTTCGATTACCTCTTTCTGTATAATATTTGCCCATCAGCGTTCCATCAATGGCATATACTTCCGAGGCCTGTTGAATGGTTGGATTCTCGAGGTCTTTTAAAGAAGGCATTTTGCCAAAAACACCCAGGGTGATCAATACTATCAGCAGAACAAATGCGCCAAATCCAATAAGGAAAATGCGCCAAAAGATCCTGACCGTTCTTTTCATAAATGTGAAATGGTTGTGGTTAGGTAAAGCTTAAGGATACCTTGAATTTTTACCAGCCGAAATTAAGAAAAAGCCAAAGGGCAGTTAAACCATCGGCATTAATTTTTTGCCAAAGTCATGCCTATTTGGGAAGTCACAGGTAAGAACTACGTAAAGAATTGACTTTTCTTCCGTTCCAGCCTGTAATAATCAGAATTTTCCGGGCAAATGTTGATTGATGAACTGGTTATATGCTTCAAGATCCTTACTGCCTTTTAACACATCAAGATTAGAAGATGTGATCACAGAATAAGAATATTTACCGCCTTTTAACCAGGGAATGATCTCCGTAGCGGTTTTAGGTTTTGCTTTATTGATATAATCAATGGCTTCCTGCGCGTTTTTAAAAGGACTTATCAGCACCAAACGATTTTCAGCATCCAATTCGGTTAATTCAGCAGTCATTTGTTTGTTGAAATAAGTATCCCTGTTATAGCGTGCAAACGCATTCTTAGCTTCGTTTACAAACACCGGGTCAACTTTATTCAAAACCAGCACAACAAAATGCGGCGTTTCCGCATTGAAGCTAAAGGCAGTGGCTTTGGGTGCAGTAACAACCGGTTTATTAGTGCCAACACTATCTGTTGTTGTTGGTTTCGTTACAGGAGGATTATTATTGACAACATGTTGTTGCACTGGTTTGCTGGCTGCTGTATCGGGCTTTGATGGATTAGTATTGGGGACAAAGACCACCGGTGATTTTGTTTCTTCAACAGGTCGGTTAACGACAAGATTTCTTAATTCTTCTTCTATCTGGTTACGACGACCCAATACATTGATCAGGTTAGTGGCTTTTAAAGCTAATGGAGTGCCGGGGAACTGGCCCGTAATACTGTTTAATACACGAATTGCCGTGCTATCCTCTCTTTGACGCACATAATAAACAGCTTCGATGTAAAGCAACTGCGGGGTCCAATAATTATTACCATATTGCTGATCGGCAGCTTTCTTCTGATTGATCGCTTCATCAAATTTTCCTTCGATAAAGAGGTCGTAAATCCTTTCATAGGTTTTGGTGGCCTCATCATTGGCTGTCTTTGCCTGCGGATTCTTTCCGGTTGTAACAATAGTAGTGAAATTGCTTTGGCCATATTTGTCACTCATCAAGTTTTTGATAGGTGCTGCTTTGGCTGCGTCTCCATTTTTGTTGTAGCAATAGTAAAGATTGAACAACACTTCATCCATTGGATTGAATTGAGGAAAACGGTCGCGCAATTTTTCATAGGTTTCCGTGCCTGCATCACAATCCTCGATTTCCTGGATATATGATTTGCCTAAAGCAAACATGGCTTTTTGTATCGAATCATCTGATTGCTTCACCTGCTCCGGTGTTAGCGGAAGATTGCCATACAAAGCATCAAAACTTATTTCTGTAGAAGATGGATCCTTTCCACCTGTTCCCTGCATGGGTTGTGAATTGGGGCCACCGGGATTATTCCTGTTTTGCGCAGCTGCAGAGATTGAAGCGCTGCGGCGCCAATTATCCACGTTTGGACGATTGCCCCAACGGGCCTTAAAATCTGTAGCTCCTTTTTGTTTGGAAGTGGCATTGTAGAAATACCATTCTCCTTTTGATTCGTTATTGCCAAAAAGGGTAGGAGTATTGCCTGGTGAAACGAACGATGACCCGGTGGTGGTCATACCATCGCCTTTTAACCCCTGTTCTTTCCGCAACTGTTTAACCAGCTTTTTTATAAAATCTTCACGTTGATCAGCTGGCATAGTGGCGATGCGTTGCAGGCTATCCTGTCTTTCTATTGTTTCAAG
>DASVNY010000480.1:0-5649 GCA_036383615.1 Chitinophagaceae bacterium | reverse complement strand
TGGGTGGCGTAAAGGTTACGCATAACCCTGTTTTTGCTGGCGCAGTATCCAATGACACGTTACGAAATGCGAATTTCTTAACTTATTTTAATTATGGGGACATCAGGGTTTATGGTCTTGACCTTGGCCTCAATTATACCATCAATAAATTTTTCAGTGCGGGCTTTAAATATTCCTGGTTTGGTTCGGATCTCGAAAAGGAGAATAGTAAAAACGATGCGAACCAGGATGGTTATGTTTCGCCTGAAGAAAAAAGCCTGAATGCTCCCAAGAACAGGGGAGCATTACTATTTAATTTTCAAAACATGGTTAAGGGGAGAGTGGAGGCGAATATAACTGTACGTTATGTGCAGCAATATGATTTTTATAGCGGCAGCCAGATCGGAACCGCAGCAGGTAAAGGCAAAAGAGGTGTCATTACCCGGCCGGGCAAACCGCCATTGCTTAAAAATTTTGATTGGGGACCACTGGGTGGATTCACTACTGTTGATTTGAATGCCAGCTACAAATTCAACGAAATGATCAGGGTAAATATGGGTATTAGTAATTTATTCGATACCCGCCAGGTTGAATTTGTGGGCTCACCTTCGATTGGAAGATTGATCATGGTTGAATTAAAACTGCAGGTGCCAAACAGTAAATTGAAAGCTAATTGAACAAACAGTGCTATATTTTTTCGGGATTAATTTTTGCATTTATAAAATAGCCTTTGAATTGATATCGCTTTTTGTCAAGGTCAATCGCCTTTCCTTCAAAATTTCCGGACACGATCGAGTCAACATTTTTTGTAACGTTCAGGAAACCTTCTGTTAGCGAAATGGGTAAACCATAAGCGCCATCTGTAACAGGGCTCATGATCATACTTGCTGTGCCTTTTTCCCTGTTTGATAAAACAACCGGCACCTTACCTGAAGGCATTCCATTCATGTAAATAGTTAAGATATCGGTTATGCTCATAATGTTTTTTGATTTTGACAATTGAAGGGTTGCACTGTTGCCTGCTAAGAAAAAAACCGGCCAGCTTCCTTCATAATCCATATAAGCAGAATCATTTCTTGTGATGACAACCCTGAACCAGGTCTGCCCCGTATCTGCAACAGGTAATATTTGGTCCTCAACAATTTGTCCGGGCTGAGTCTTCTCTGTAACAGCAGCTGTGTCTTTTTCGCCGGCGGTTTCCGTTCCTGCTTTTTGATTTTTACAGGATAGTATGATCAGTGAAATGCATATAAAGGTTAGTGTTCGCATAGCTGAATTATGTTTATTGATTTTAATTATCGTTTCTTGCTGTTAATGTATAACTGATCTTATGTTCGATCGCATCTGACTCGGATCCAATATGTCGTTCGCCATCACCTTTTACAACCAGGTTATTGGCTCCGCTTTTTGTAACCGTTAGCAGATTATTCCGTGATACAACGGCATTCAATGTGAGTTTTGCTTTATTGATCGGGAAATCTACCCGTGTAACAAGCGGGGCAACTCCATATATAATAGCAACAAAGCCATATGTGTATTTCACCAGCGGTGAAAAATCAACGATCGCTTCGTTCAGTGATAGCTTTATTGTTTCGGCATCGGTGTTATATTCCGCATCAACAGGAATATTAAAATAGGCAGGTGTGCCAACACCTCTTGCCACCGCTCCAAATCCCAATCCATCCTGCTGCGCTGTTGAAAAAGGAACACTTACTGGCTGTATGATGGGAACATGATACAACCTTGCCCTGCTTTTCATTTTTTCACGGAACTCATCTTCCTGCTCGATATCTTCTGAGAACCGGAAACTTGTCGCATTCCCTTCTATATTGCCTTTCATTCTTATGATATTCCCGCTACTGCTTTTCGGATACCGGAACGTTACCGCGGCTTTTGTGGTATAGCTGTATTGCCACCATATCACGTTGGTACTATTGCGGTAAATAATTGTGTATTTATGTGAAAGCTCTCCTTTGAACAACCCGCAATATTTTTTCATGAGCACATCGGTTGCAAATTGCGCGATGTCGCCGGTAAAACTTGCTGCACTTAGTTTGCCATATAATCCTTCGGCATCAAGTTGAGCCGTGGCGAAAAGTTTACCTGCTGCTTTATCAGCAGCGCCATAATCACCCATATTAGCGCCTGCCTTTTCATTGGCCATTTCAACAGCCTTGGGTGTGGCTTTATCAAGCACTACATTCTTTAAAATCGTCGCGACAGACTTTGACCACACATTGGTAAAAGTGGAGAAAGCGGCACATGCTTCGTTGAGCATGACAAGGTACTCGCAAATCGTATTATCATAAGGCTGGCGACTGGTTGATTCATACACTTGCTTCATCTGTTTGGCTTGCTCTTTCAACCTGTCATTTAATTGAGAAAGATTATTGGCGAGATTGGGTGGGAGAGGGGCTCCTTTTTTCAATGTTTTTTCTAAGCCACCAGCCGCTTTTTGTATTTCAGTAAATAGCTTCAATACTGCATCTACATTTTTCTTGGTCACATTCAACTTCTTTTCAAGTTCTGCATCATCCCTATCACCTATTTGTGTCTTTACTCTATCTGCCTCCTCTTTTAATTTGTCATATGTTTTATGGGTCCATTCGATATTTTCCATGACAAGCAGGCTGTCGATCACTTCAATATCATAGACAACAACTTTATCTGATTTCTGATCCTTGCCATCACTGCTTTTTACAGTAAGCGTGAACTCACCGGTTTGTTCGGCTGTCCAGCCAACTGTATAGGTGCCGTTTTGATTCAACGTGATCATATCTGTTTCATCGGTATCAGGCCCCTTAACACGGAGTTCAACATTTTTCAACTCACCATATTTTACACTGGTGCCTGTTACGAGGATCATTCCTCCTTTGAAAACCTGGTTGGATGAAACATACATGCTGATAAATCCTTCACCCATAGTTGAACCTTCACCACCGCCGTTTGAAGAGGCGCCTGCCGAACCCGATGGTTGAGAGGATGGTTGTTTTTGTTTGGATTTTTTTCCTTCTTCCCTGGACGGGGTTAATAAACTATCCAGCGCATCACTGGTTTTTTGCCTTGCTTTTGATCTTACTTTCGATTCAGCTTCGTTTTTGGCATCCTTCAGCACTTTTTTAAGTATTTGCGAATGGCAAATAGTTCCCGTCAATAAACAAAACGCAATACAATAAATGATTTTCATATCGTGGGTTTAGTTCATAGATCAATGAATGAACGATTAATGAAATAAATATGTCAGGGACGTTTATATAGATCAAATTGTGAACCACCGCCCAAAACACTATTTATCACCAGGTCATTTTCTTTAACAGAAAGTATATACAGCTGAAAGGGATATGCACTACCTTTTGTATCGTGTATGGATATTCTTTTTCTTCCATCCTCTTCTGTAATGATTTCATATGAACCATCCATTAACTCCTCGAATTTGCAGGAGCCATCGCCGTTAAATTTCATGTAGTTATTACTTTTTATCTCCGCGTTTTCTTCATCAGCGTCAATTTTATGATTGCCGTTATCATCACGGAGTTTTTTAACCAATTTCCATTCTCCCAGTAAGCTTTCCATGCCACTGGGAATATTGGGTGATCCGGTCCTTGTGTTATTGTTACCTGTGTTCGCGGGGCTGTTTTCTTTCATTGTTTTCTCGACCTCGTTCATATACTTCTCAGCATCTTTTTGAGCCTTGCTTTTGCAGGATATCGCAGCTATGATTAATATACCAGGAAGGAATAAGAAATTTTTTTTCATATATGCAGTGTTTAAAATAAAAAAATAATTTGACCGGGTGATTTTCAGCCGGCTCTTTCAAAAACCCAGAAAGTGAGATTGCCTTCTCTTTCCAGTAATACCAACTCGGTTTTGCTCATAGAGATGATACGATAAACATCCGGTGCCGGGTCCTTATCTTCTTCACCTACAACACGATTTCGATAGACATAAAGCATTTTGTTTCCATTTTCTGTTTTCTCCTCATAGCGACCTTTAAAGGTTCCCTGTATCTGGCAACTTCCATCAGCATTGAAGCGGAAAGTGTAATTGTTTTTAAAGCCTTTTTTTCTTTCAGCTTCATCAAGAACTTTATTACCGTTATCATCATAGGTTTCCAGTTTCAATTTCCATAATCCGGCGATCCCGTCACCAGCAGGTTGATTTGCTTCGGAGGTTGAAGCAACTTCTTGTTGTTTTTGAGGTTCTCCCGCAGGGGTTTCCTGGGCAGCTTTGTTATTATTACAGGCAATCAGTAAAGCACATGCAATGGAAATAGCGAAATGTGGTTTCATATATTGTTATTTAAAGGGTTTAAAAATGTTATAGTCGTTTCCAGATAATTAATCCGGCGCCATCTGGTTCTTTAATATGCATTTCATCTTTAGTTACTTTCCTGATCGTGCCCACGCGATGCTCGCCATTCGCCTTGTCATACCAGGTAAGTTTCTTTCCATCGCTGCCGGGAATTGCTTCATATCGCCCTTCCAGTTTTGCTACGGTAAAAAAACCGCTGCCATCACGATTCAGGGTCATCAGATCTTTATAGCTTGCCGGTTTGAGGTCCTTTCTTTCTCCTTCGTCTGCCTGGAGATTATCATTTGTATCCAGTATCGCACCCACAAGTTCCCAGTCGCCATATATATCATCTGCTTGTTCAGGCGAACCGGTTGCTGACCCCTCTTTCTTTTCGGATGCAGAAGCATCCGCCTGCTGTTTTTCGTTTGTGCTGCTTTTGTTATCTCCGCAATTTGAAAAGAGAACTAATACGGCAATTAATACGATCGTGAATGTTTGTTTCATAGCATTTATTTTAAAATTTAGCTGATCCTTTTAAAAACAATAAATGTTCCTTCGGCACCCAGTATCAATTCTTTGCTTGTTAGTTCAGTGATTGTGTAGCCATGAACGTTGTGTATCATCAATTCGTCGGCATCACCTTTTTTCTGTATCTCATAAGTACTTTTGAATTTCATTTGTTTATCACGCAAACAGGTTCCGTCTTCATTGAACCTGAACCAATCAAAGCCAAGACGGGTATTGGAAGGGTTTTTTTCGTCAGCCTCCAGTTTATTATTGCCATTCTTGTCGAAGTAGGTGTATTGTTGTTCCCATTCACCCACTACACCGCTGCCCGATGAGCCGGGAGCTGGATTCGATTGGGCCTCTGTGTTTGCTGAAACAGGTTCTTTTGTTTTGCCGGCATCACTGGAACCGCAACTCATCAATAACATGATACCGAGCATACAGGAATAACTTAGGATTGTTTTCATTGTATTGTCATTTAAAATTTGATTGCTTTTAAGATTTTTCTATTTGATCCCTGCCGGATCTCTATCATATAAATGACATCTCTTAACTCATTACCAAAGCGCAGGTTGTTTGCTACTGTTTTCAGTTGTTTGACTACTCTTCCCTGCGCATCCAGTATCCTTATTTCGGCCGTTTCGCTACGATCCGTTTGAATGTTTAGTATAAACTCATGGTTACTTGGATTGGGACTTATACTTGCATCAAACAATGCGGTGCCTCCATTTATTTTTTTATTCGTAGTAACAAACCGGGTAGCAGGTGCGCCGTCGAGAATAGTGACCCTTCCTGTTCCATCACCCATAACTGCTTGTGTGGGTCCTGTCAATGAGAGTTGCATATCAAAGTACTCAGGCCCTTCAATTA
>DASVNY010000479.1:0-5426 GCA_036383615.1 Chitinophagaceae bacterium | reverse complement strand
CCAACCTGTACAAGCATCCAGGATCTGAATGGTAATAGTGGAAGCGTTCCAAACAGCGGCGGCGGCGGTTGGTTCACATTTAGCGGCGCAGATGCCACTACTTATATTTCACCAACCAGGACCATACGATACTTGTATGATGCGACTAACCCGGCTCGTCCTGCCGATGATTGGTTCTTTATCCAGGGACTTAACCTTACAGCAGGAACCTCTTACCGGTTGAAATTTTATTATAAAGGATCAGATGGACCTATATGGTTTGAAAGACTGGAAGTTAAATATGGAACAGCTGCTTTAGCTTCCGCTATGACTTCAGGTACTTTATTTACCGATAACAATATCGTTACCAACCTGGCAAGCGCATTTACAGAAGGAAAAGTAGATTTTACCCCGGCTTCTACCGGCGTGTATTATATAGGATTCCATTGTACATCGCTGGCCGACCAGGCATTCTTATATCTTGAAGATATCAGTGTTGATGTAACTCCTTTATGTGATGTTCCAACAGCTGTCTCGGTAGTATCAACGACTCCAACATCGGCATCAGTTTATTTTACGGCCCCAGGTAACAACTTTATTGTTGAATATGGCGCCGTTGGATTTACTCCTGGAACAGGTGCTACTCCGGGCGTTGGCGGTACGATTGTAACAGGCACTGCTTCTCCAATAAATGTTCCTGGTTTAACAGCCAGCACGACATATGATTTTTATATCCGCCAGGAATGTGCGGGTCCGCTCTATAGCAATAACGTGAAAGTAACAGGCACAACCTTGTGCCCTGCTACTAATATTCCTTATGTGCAGAATTTTGAAACTGCAACAGTTCCGGGATTGCCAACCTGTACAAGCATCCAGGATCTGAATGGTAATAGCGGAAGCGTACCAAACAGCGGCGGTGGCGGTTGGTTTACATTTGCCGGCACCAGCACACAAACCTATGTTTCACCCACAAGAGTGATCCGCTATTTGTATGATGCGGCTAACGCAAGCCGTCCTGCAGATGATTGGTTCTTTATCCAGGGATTGAATTTGACAGCAGGCACAACTTACAGGGTCAGGTTCTTCTATAAAGGTTCTGATGGTCCTACATGGACAGAAAGAATGGAAGTGAAATACGGAACTTCCGCCAGCGCAGCCGGAATGACAAACACTATATTCACGAATAATAATATCAATTCCGCACTGGCTGATCCGTGGGCAACAGGAACGGCTGACTTTACCCCGGCTTCTACCGGCGTGTATTATATAGGATTCCACGCCACTTCACTGGCCGACCAGGCATTCTTATACCTTGATGATATCAGTGTAAGATTAGCTCCGGCAGTGGATGTTGGTATCAGCAGCATTACTACTCCTAATGTTAATTGCCCGGTTAATAATGTATTTATCCAGGCAGAGATCAAGAACTATAATACTACTCCGGTCAATTTCGCTACAACGCCGGTCAATGTGAACGCAAGGATTGTTGGACCAACTACCACTAACCTGCCAACCACATTGATCAATGCAGGTACATTGGCGCCGAATGAAACCATGAATATCTATCTTGGCACTGCCTACAACTTTATAGCAGGAACACACGAGATCATTATTAATACCACAACGCCGCTCGATCCGGAATTACTGAATGATACATTGAGAAAAACAGTGATCGTAAATGCCAACCCGGCTACACCTGTAATCACTCCGGCTTCAGCGCAGATATGTCTTGGAAGTACGGTGCAGCTTTCTACACAATTCACACCTCCAGCTGCTCCTGTCGTTCATCCAACAGTTACTTCAGGAACAATATCAATTCCAATTCCTGATAATTCACCGGCTGGGGCTTCACATACATTGAGCGTTTCGGGTATTCCTGCAAATGCTACCATTACAGCGATGAGTGTTACGCTTAATGCAACCCACTTATGGAACTCTGACCTGGTATTTAGCCTGAAAGCGCCGAATGGAAATGTATTGAATCTCGTAAATGAGAGGGGAGGAACAGGGGATAATTTCACAAATTGTATTATCAGCTCTACATCAACCAATCCATTACCGGCAGGAGATGCTACACCTGTAACAGGTACGTTTGCTGCAGATGGCGCCACCCTTACCGGCCCAACAGGTTTTGCTACAACTGTTAACAGTTTTGCTGGTTTGTTCTCGGTTCCGAATGGTAACTGGACATTAGCCGCCGCCGATATCGAGGCGCTTATTTCAGGTACACTTACCGGATGGAGCATATCAATAACATACCAGGTGCTTACACCTACGATCACATGGACCCCGGTCACTGGATTATATACTAATGCCGCTGCTACGACAGCTTATGTTGCAAACGCAGATGCATACTCTGTTTATGCAAAACCAACTGAAACGACCACTTATACTGTCAAGGCTACAACTTTTGCAGGCTGCAGCTCTTCGGCAACAGCAACTGTTACTGTGAATCCAAATCCAGTCGTTACGATCGGTACTATTCCAGACACAGTTTGTATCAGTGATCAGATTATACCATTAGTGGGTAATCCTGTTGGAGGCACATGGAGCGGTGTGGGAGTATCAGGCAACAATTTCATCCCGCCAACAACAGCAGTCGGAAACTACCTGCTTACCTATAGTTATACAAGCCAGGCTGGTTGTACTGTTTCGGCAACTAAACGTATATGGGTGAAAGATTGTCCGGACAGGATCATCCTGCTCAGAGACAATGCACTCATCCTGTTCCCGAACCCAACAGACGATGGACGATTCAACATTCGCATCAACAGCGTTCTTTATAATAATCTTGTAATGCGTGTTTACACAAGCCATGGTGCTATTGTAAAAACACAGCGTCTCACAGGATTGGTATATGGAAGAGTGGTGCCGATCGATCTGTCTGCATTGCCTGGTGGAACTTATGTTGTAGAGTTTGCACATGAAAATGCGGGACCAAGAACAGCAGAGAAGAGCTTCAAGGTGATCATCGGACATTAATAATGTCTCTACTGATAAAAATGAAACATCCGTCAGCTGGCGGATGTTTTTTTATGCAAACCTCTTCCTATTTTCATAGTATGAATAGTTCGGCGGCAGATATATTGAGAAAGTATGCGGCAGAATATCATCCTGTAGTACTATTTGATCCCGCAAAAGACAAACTGCTGCCATTAGATCTTACAGCTAACAATACTGCATTCACGGAAGAGATATATAATGACATTGGTAGTTTTAGTCATTATATGACTGAACAGCTTAAAACAGCCAATGCGAAATACGCGATCGGGGGCTACGATGAGCATCGGCAGGTATATAGCAGCAGTGCTGTGTTTGATGCGGTCGGGGATAGTGAGCCAAGACGTTTGCATCTTGGCATTGATATCTGGGGCAAACCCTATACAGCCGTCATGTCACCGATGGATGGGATCGTTCATAGTGTGGCATTTAATAACAGGCAGGGTGATTATGGCGCTACGATCATTCTTACGCATCGTTTGAAAGAGATGAGCTTTTATACGCTATATGGGCATCTTAGCTTGAATTCAATAAAGGATAAACAGGAAGGGCAAAGGATAGAGAGAGGAGAGATCTTTGCGGAATTCGGCATCTCTGTCGAAAATGGTCATTGGCCGCCGCATCTGCATTTCCAGGTTATACTTGACATGGGTGATTGGCAAGGAGATTATCCCGGCGTTTGTAAACTTTCAGAGCGAGAAAAATATTTAGAGAATTGCCCTGACCCGGATTTACTACTAAAAATGAATAAACACATATTAACGAATCAGGCCTGCTCCGAACATAATAACAAGCAAGATCAAAGCCGATAATAATAGGCCTTTTGCAAATTTTTCAGATTTCTTTGAGAAAAGCATCACCGAGCCAACAATAAAATAGACGGCAACAAAAGGCAGTAAAGAAAAACTGAATCCAATAAGATCAGTTTCCTTTCTTCCTATTTCATTTAAACCCTTCAAAAACTGTAAATGACGGGATATTGAAATAGCTAAAGCAATAATTAAACTGCTAAACAATCCCCAGTAAAACTCGGACTTCATTTTTTGTTGAATTTAAGTCATTTTCATTCGCAGATATAATCAGCATGACCTGCGATCAAACCTGCCCGAAATTCAAATTAGGGCATTACCCAAAAACTGCCGGCATGGCAAAACAAACCGAAGTAGTTTATTTTTTATTCCTTTTAGGAGATAGGGATTAATTTTACTGCATGGCCAATCCAAACCTGAATAGCCAGAAGGAGAACTTGTCGGCGGCGGAAAAAGAATTTGAGAATAATATCCGTCCATCACAGATCAATGATTTTGCCGGCCAGGCACAGATCATTGAGAATCTTCGCATATTTATCAAAGCAGCGAAGATCAGGGGAGAAGCATTGGATCATGTACTCTTTCATGGTCCTCCTGGTTTAGGCAAAACAACGTTATCAAGAATTGTTGCAAATGAATTGGGCGTAAATATCAAAGAAACATCAGGGCCAGTTATTGAAAAGCCCGGTGATCTTGCCGGCTTGCTTACTAATCTCGAAGCCAACGATGTGCTGTTCATTGATGAGATACACAGGTTGAGTACGGTGGTGGAAGAATACCTGTATGCCGCCATGGAAGATTACCGAATCGATATTATGATCGATAGCGGTCCCAATGCGCGAAGCATACAAATTGACCTGAATCCTTTCACACTAATTGGTGCAACAACAAGAAGTGGTTTGCTGACTGCTCCATTGCTATCAAGATTTGCTATCAAATCGAGGCTGGAGTATTATACGGCTGATACATTGAACAGGATCATTCAAAGAGCCGCGGGGATTTTGGGAACGAAGATCTCGAAGGATGCTGTCGCTGAAATTGGAAGAAGAAGCCGCGGCACGCCCAGGATCGCCAATGGCTTGCTCAGAAGGGTCAGGGATTTTGCCCAGGTATTGAATGATGGTGAAATTGATCTTGGTATCACCCAGCATGCTTTAAAAGCATTGAATGTAGATGAGTATGGACTCGATGATATGGATAACCGCATCCTGCTAACCATCATCGAAAAATTCAAAGGCGGCCCTGTTGGTATCACCACTATTGCTACAGCCGTTGGTGAAGAAGCTGGCACACTGGAAGAAGTGTATGAACCCTTTTTGATCCAGGAAGGATTTATGCAGCGAACACCAAGGGGAAGAGAAGTGACGGCAAAAGCGTATGAACATTTGGGCAGAAAGAACCCGGGTATTACCGGAACCTTGTTTTCTTAAGTTAGTGTTTCAATCTGAATGGAAATGCGGAACAAGTGCCAATCCCAATGAGTAAAAGCAAACCTGCGGCAAGACAGAGATCTCTTCCTAATGATTTATTTCCGCTTGCTAAAACGATCACGCCACCCACCAGGCTTAGTGCGCTTACGATTATGTTTACCAGGCCAAAACCAGTAAAAAAATCATGGTTGATGGGGCCACCCGCATT
>DASVNY010000478.1:0-1945 GCA_036383615.1 Chitinophagaceae bacterium | reverse complement strand
ATTATTTACGTCATGATGGTGGTGCCTGGGAGGTTGACAACAGGAGCAATCACTTTGTTTACAGTGAAAACATCAATGCAGCTTACGTGATCTTTTCCAAAACAGTTAATAAAAAATGGAACCTGATCGCAGGATTGCGGGTAGAAAACACCAATGCGAAAGGGCACCAGCTGCAAAACGATTCAACGTTTAAGCGGCATTACACTAACCTGTTCCCCAATTTGGGAGTAGGATATGAGTTGAGTGAAAAGAACCAGTTCAATTTCAGTTATAGCAGGAGGATCACAAGACCAAACTATGATGCATTGAATCCATTTGTTTTCTTCCTCGATTCATTGACGTATGGGCAGGGCAACCCTTACCTGCAACCACAGTTCACGCACAACTTCGAGTTTAGCCATACTTACAAAAGATTTCTTACAACCACACTTAATTATACGCAGACGGATGACATCATCACTGAACTGTTGAAACAGGATACAGAGAAAAAGATCACCTACCAGACAAGAGAGAACTTTAGCCGGATGCAACAATTTGGCGTTGCGGTTATGGCCAACTTCCCGGTTAGAAAATGGTGGAACACTAACCTCTACCTGAATGTTTTCAACAATCATTATAAAGGAATGTACCAGGCTGATCCTGTAGATATTCAATTCACCAGTTTCATGACCAATATGAGCAACACATTCACACTGGGTAAAGGATGGACAGCTGAAGTGAGTGGCTGGTATCGCAGCAAAACAACAGAAGGCTTGCTGGTAGCGAAAAGTATGTGGGCCGTGAACTCAGCAATTTCCAAACAAATATTACAGAAGAAGGGAACAATTAAACTGGGTGTAAGAGATATTTTCTGGACACAGCAATTCAACGGCTATGCAAGATATAGTGATGTGGATGTAAGTGTAGGCAGCAAGCGTGACAGTCGCCAGTTCAGCCTGACATTTACTTATCGCTTTGGTAAAACAAATATCGCCCCGGCAAGAAGAAAAACAGGTGGCGCAACTGACGAACAGAACAGGGTAAACACCGGGGGAAATTAATTTAATGCTGTACTATTAACCTTATACCCTTATCCGGGAAAATTCAAGCAGAGCAGTCATCATTTTCTTAATTAGCCATGACCTGTTCCCCGAAAGGGGGCAGGTCATGCTTCGTGAAATGCATAGCGTCCCGTGCAAACTGCAGTCAGTTAAATAAGTTTTTTACCGCCTGTGTATCGGCAATAGTTAATTGCCCTTCAACACGAAAAGCATGAGACTTGTCATAAATATGTCAGGTGTGCTTGTTTTTTGTCAGAGCTTTAAGCTCTATTCATCACTAACCATAGCCATGTTATGAGAAATTATCTACTCTTCTGTTTTCTCGCATTAACTGCGTCCTTTTCTTCGATCGCTCAATCTAAAGTTGGTAAGGTAACAGGTGTTGTGATCGATAACGGTTCCAAACCATTGCAGTCCGCTTCTGTGTCATTACTAAGAGCCAAAGATTCTTCTTTGGTGAAAGTGTCTGTAAGCAATAAGGACGGGAAATATGAGTTTGAAAATATTGCTACGGGTAACTACCTCTTGTCGGTAACATCTGTTGGATTCACCAAAAAGCATAGCGCTGCTTTTTCTATTACAGAAGCAGATCCTTCAGTAAATCTTAAACCGCTTGAAATGTTGCCGGCAGCAAAACAGGTGGGTGAAGTAACGGTTACTTCTAAAAAACCATTTATTGAAACCAAGATCGATAAGACAATAGTGAACGTGGATGCCTCTCCAACCAGCGCCGGCGCCACTGCGTTGGAAATATTGGAAAAATCTCCCGGTATTTCGGTTGACAATGATGGTAATATAAGCCTTCGTGGCAAAGCCGGCGTGATCGTGATGATGGATGGCAAACAAACATATCTTTCAGCAACGGATCTCGCCAACCTGTTGAGAAATACTCCTGCATCGGCATT
>DASVNY010000477.1:0-6808 GCA_036383615.1 Chitinophagaceae bacterium | reverse complement strand
CTCGCCAACCTAAGATTCGGTCGTTGAGCTTATATTTACAGTAATACCAACCCGGTTGCAGGATCGACCCAAACATATTCTTCCCTTAATTGTACTCTCGCAATTTGCAGGAACATCCCTATGGTTTGTGGGCAATGCAGTACTGCCTGAATTAAAACAAGCATTACACTTAAGTCAATATGCGGTCAGCGGCATCACTTCGGCCGTGATGCTGGGTTTTATTGCAGGCACTTTAGTCTTTGCCATTTTTGCATTGGCTGATCGCTTCTCTCCTGTCCGTTTATTTTTTATCAGCTCCCTATTCGGTGCATTATTTAATTCTGCCGTAGCATGGTGGGCAACAGATGCAACAACGCTTTACCTGCTGCGTTTTCTCACCGGTTTTTGTTTAGCAGGTATTTATCCTGTAGGAATGAAAATAGCCGCCGATTGGTATGATAAAGGTTTGGGTAAAGCTTTGGGTTATTTACTCGGCGCATTAATGCTGGGCACCGCCTTTCCTCATTTGCTGAAGAATCGCGAGTTTGAATTGCCCTGGCAATCTGTATTGCACTGCACATCCATTTTTGCATTAGTGGGTGGATTTATCATATTGTTCTTTGTGGGTGATGGACCTTTCCGGAAACGATCAGGAAAATTTCAATGGAATGCCCTCGTCACGATTTTCAGTTCAAAAAAATGGCGGCAATCTGCATTTGGATATTTTGGTCATATGTGGGAACTCTATAGCGTTTGGGGATTCACACCGTTGATACTTGGATTATACCAGGAAAAAAATAGCGCTTCTCTTAATATCCCCTTGATGAGTTTTGCCGTTATCGCAATGGGTTGCCTCAGTAGTATCATCGGTGGTTATCTTTCGCAAAAATGGGGCAGCGCCAAAATTGCTTTTACCGCCTTATTGATATCAGGTTGTTGCTGTCTCTTCTCCCCTTTTCTTTTTTCGTTGCCGGTTGTCTTCTTCATTACTTACCTGCTCTTATGGGGCTTTACTGTTTCACCCGACTCTCCGCAGTTCTCTACATTGGTGGCACAGTATGCACCTGAACATTTACGGGGCACTGCCCTTACGATCTATAACTCTATTGGTTTTGCCATTACTGTTATCAGCCTGCAGGTAATAGATCGCATTTTTCACTCCGGCAGCTCTATCGGCGGAACAAATACATTTGTTTGGTTAACGATCGGCCCACTGCTTGGTCTTCTATCGTTTTATAAATTAGCCAAACAGAAAAATTCCTGAACAGTTTGTAATTCCATTTATGCAGAAAAAGATCATCATTGTAGGAGGCACGTCGGGTATCGGCCGCAAACTGGCTGAGGTCTATTTACAACAAGGAAATAAAGTTGGTGTTACGGGAAGAAGAAATGAATTACTGGATGAAATAAAACAACAATATCCTGGTCTCGCTTCAACTGAATGTTTTGATGTAACGCAAAATGAAAATATCGAAAAACTTCAATCATTGATCAGCAAATTAGGCGGGCTTGATCTGCTTATTATCAGCGCCGGTTGTGGTGATCCATCAGATGAATTGAGCTGGTCAATTGATAAAAGCACGGTGACAACAAACGTGAATGGTTTTGTGGAGATAGCTAACTGGACATTTAACTTCTTTGCCAAGCAAGGTTATGGTCATCTTGCTGCTATATCTTCTATTGCTGCTACAAGGGGTAGCCATTTAGCTCCTGCCTATAGCGCTTCAAAAGCTTTTCAGAGTGTTTATTTTGAGGGCCTGGCCATCAAAGCAACAAAACTGAATAAACCAATTACCATTACTTGTATCGAACCAGGTTTTGTAAAAACGAAAATGGCGAAAAGTGAAAAGCAATTCTGGGTAGTGCCGGTTCACAAAGCCGCAAAGCAGATCATTGCGGGTTTAAATAAGAAGAAAAGAAAATTGTACATCAGTCGTCGCTGGTGGATCATCGCGAAACTGATGAAATGGATGCCATACTGGCTCTATCGAAAAATCGGTTGAGCTTTCTACAAAAAAGAAATTGTTCTAAAATTTTTCTCGCCACGACGCAAAGCCGCTACGATTACAACGTTGCGTCGTGGCGAGATATTTTTTTGCTAACTACGTTCTCTTACTGAGCTTCTACATCAACCTGTCCACGTATTTCCCCATTTGGGTGCAACACTGTGTGAAGATTATAGTACAACTTGCCACTCAACAAGTGTGCTTCATTAGCTTCTGATAAGGTTGTGCTACCCACGATAGTTCCGCTTGTACCATTTGTTGTTACAGAAAGGTCAATAAGCGGGCTGGCTGATACGCCTACATCTGCAGGGCCATGAAAATGCGCCACAGATACATTACCGGATAAACCGGTCCAGGCAATACTGTACTGTAAAACGTTTGTATTTCGATTATATGTCCCTGTAAGCGTACCGGTCGCACCTGTAGTTACAGACGGAACTTCCTGCGAGCCTGATGCATTACCTGAAACATTATACATTACGTTGTCATTATCGTCATCGTTTTTATCACAGGATGCAAATAATAACGAAGCACTGGCGAGCAAAGCAACAAACATTCCTCTTGAAAATAATCTGGTTTTCATAAACGTACTTTTTAATGAAAAATTTATGTTAATCGATGTATGAAAACAAAAACGCAACCAAAAGAGGAATTGGTGGAAAAGAAAAAACTGGTCAATTGGTGACAATTTCAAAAAAGTGAGCCCCAAACGATTAGGCTTTATTGTCCTTTACATAAATCTTAACGTATAATAAACCATCGTCCATACAAGTTGCATGGCCTTTGCTTCGTTAATAACAGGTGTGTATAAACATACCCATCTGACATTGATAATCAAAGCATAAATCTGTATGAACAACGCTTACGCTATGTCTGCAACCCTTGAAACAAGAAAAAATTCCCAGGCCACTATGATCACAGCCGGGTTTACGGCTTTTATGATCGTGCTGATGTTTGTACTGAAATGGAAGCTCCCGGTTTTTGAGGCTCCTATTACTGAAGCAGCAATTGAAGTGGAGCTGAACCTCCCGCCGGAAGAACCACAGGCTTCTCTCGGTGGTGGCGGTGGTGGTGGTAATCCTGTTCAGGCAAACGGACCTGAAGGTACTGCGTCTGCTCCACCAAATCCAGGTGAAAAAGAAGAAGCAAGAGATATTGATGAAGATAATGACAAGGCTGCCCCGGAAGTGTTGAAACCGGTAGTAGTTAAGCCAACAGCGACTAAGATCAATAACAATACATCAACGGTTAAAACACCTCCTAAACCTATAATTGAAAACCCGGCCCCTGCTAAACCAAAAGCAGTGTTGGGTAAAACAGTTAGTGGTAGCAATACAGGTGGCGGCGCTGCTGATAATTATGATAGAACCGGCGGCGCTGGAAATGGCGCAGGTGTTGGCACAGGAAATGGAACCGGCGGTGGCAGAGGCAATGGTTCTGGCGGTGGCAATGGTCCTGGTTTAGGAACCGGTAGTGGTCCAAGGAGGGTGAGTGGTAGCCATTACGTAATCAATCCGAAGCCTATGAACGCGGGAGAAAATATTGAAGGACGAATAAACGCTGAGATCCGCATTTCCCCGGATGGTGTAGGCACGTTTGTTCGTGGCACTGGTGGAGCGCTGATGAGCAACCGACAAGCTATTGAAATTGTACGGGACTGGCTGAGAAAAAATCGATTTAATGCAACAGACGGAGGTGGAACAGTAGTTTATGAATTCAATATTAAAATGGGCGGATAAAATATATTTTTTTGAAACAACCGGTAAGCGACATCATAGGATGTCGCTTATTTTTTGCAGTTAACTTTGACAAATGAAGATAGAAGTAATAAAAGGAGATATTACCAAAATGCAGGTGGATGCTATTGTCAATGCTGCTAACTCATCGTTAATGGGTGGTGGCGGCGTTGATGGAGCCATTCACCGGGCAGGCGGCCCGGCGATATTGGAAGACTGCAGAAAGATCGTAGCGAGACAAGGTGGTTGCAAAACAGGAGAGGCAGTTATCACAACCGGGGGAAACCTGCCTGCAAAATTTGTTATTCATACAGTGGGACCAGTTTGGAACGGCGGCAACAAAAATGAAAAAGAAAAACTGGCTTCCTGTTATCGTAATAGTCTTTTATTAGCAGTGAAGAACGATATAAACAGCGTTGCATTCCCTAATATCAGTACGGGTATTTATGGTTATCCGAAAAAAGAGGCGACAGAAACAGCTGTAGAGACTGTGAATTTTTTCCTGCAAAACAATCAGTCCGTTCAAAAAATTTATTTTGTATGTTTTGACGACGAGAATTATCAGCTCTACCAGGAATTAATCCATTAAGTTTACTAAAATAAAGACATGAAAGCTTTATATTTTTTAAAAGCACCTATTGTTGTTTTTCTTATTGGCTATTTATGTTTGCAGGCAGGTGCCTTACTAAAGATCCGCCATTGGCCTGGTGCTGATGAAACCATAACACTCTCCTATTTTGTAATTGGGATTGCCGTATTGCTTGCCTTGTTCAAGATCATTTCTCTTAAAAAACCCGAATGAACTACCAGCAGACCATTGACTATCTCTATTCCCGGTTGCCGATGTTCAGCCATATCGGGAAAGCGGCTTATAAAGCTGATCTGACCAATACGATTAAACTTTGTGCCGCTCTTGAAAATCCGCAGTCAAAGTTCAAGAGCGTCCATATTGCCGGGACAAATGGTAAAGGGTCTGTCAGTCACATGCTGGCGGCCATTCTGCAAACAGCAGGTTATAAAACCGGGCTATACACTTCACCGCATTTAAAAGACTTTAGGGAAAGAATAAAAATAAACGGGAAGATGATCTGTGAAGGATGCGTGATGAACTTCACAGAAAAGATAAAACCACTTATCGAAGAGATCGAGCCCAGTTTTTTTGAGATCACCGTAGCAATGGCCTTTGATTATTTCGCGAAAGAGAATGTTGATATCGCTATTATTGAAACAGGCCTTGGTGGAAGATTGGATAGCACCAATATCGTAACTCCGGAACTTTCGATCATTACTAATATCGGCTGGGACCATATGAATATCCTTGGTGATAGTCTTGAAAAAATTGCTTTTGAAAAAGCAGGTATTATCAAAGAGAATATTCCTGTAGTGATTGGCGAAGTATTACCAGCAACCAAACCAGTTTTTGAACAGGCCGCGAAAGAAAAAAATACATCGCTTACAATTGCTTCGCAAAAAAGAAATGTGACCGACTGGAGCTGGCAGCAGCATCATTTGATAGCGCAGGTGGCTGAGGAAAATCATACCGACCATAAACATTACGAACTCGATCTGCCGGGCATTTATCAAATAAAGAACCTGCTCACGGTTTTAGAAGCCTGTCATATTCTCAAAAACAAAGGCTGGAACACTACTGAAGAAATGATCCAAAAAGGATTAAAACAGGCAAAAAAGTTGACCGGTTTACATGGGCGCTGGGAGATCATTCATACTTCTCCGTTGGTGATCCTTGATGTGGCGCATAATGAAGATGGCATCAAACAACTCGTGCAGCAGGCTGAAGTAACGGATCATCATCAACTGCATATTGTTTTAGGAATGGTGAAAGATAAAGAGGTGGAAAAAGTGTTGACGCTATTACCGAAAGATGCACATTATTATTTTACCAAAGCACAAATACCAAGAGCACTTTCGGAAGATGAGTTAGCTGTTAAAGCCACTCTTGCAAAACTAAAAGGAGAAGCATGGTCGGATGTAAATGCTGCACTGCAAGCTGCCCTATCAAAATCTCATAAAGATGATATGATCATTGTTTGTGGCAGTGTGTTTCTCGTGGGTGAAGTCGCAAAAATGTAAAATGCAAAATGTAAAACACTGAATGTAAAAGGGGGTCAGCCCTATCGGAAAGCAGACCTTTTATATTTTACATTTTAAATTTTACATTCCCAACAACTCCACTCCTCTCAGATCATTTAGCTTGTAAAGCACATCCTCCAGCCTGTTTTTAGGAATGCCGATCCATAGAGAGCAAAACAAATTCATTTCCTGTTTCTGCACCTCGCATTCATATTGTTTTACCAGCTTCATCACTTCATTCATTTGTGTATAATCAAATTGCAGATGATAATTGGTCAAAACAGGTTTTTGAATAATGGGGGTGATCTGTAACACCAACGCCGCTGCCGTTTTGTAAGCATTGATAAGGCCAGGAACGCCGAGCAAGGTGCCGCCAAAATATCTTACTACAATGATGAGTATATTGGTCGCCTGTTTGCTATCTATTTGTCCAAGAATAGGTCTTCCCGCAGAACCCGAAGGCTCACCATCATCACTCACCCTGAAAGTGTTTCCATCCAGCCCGATGCGGTAGGCAAAACAGTGATGTGTTGCTTTGGGATGTTCTTTTTTTATCTCTGCTAGTCGTTCCTTAAAATCATTTATGCTGCTCACAGGAAATGCATAAGCTAAAAATTTACTGCCCCTGTCTTTGAATTCGGCTACGGATGATTGCTCAATGCTATAATAAAAATCGTTGCTCAACTAAATAGGTTTATAGTATGCGATGCTATCTGTTCCTGATTTTTCTTCTTTGATCAATTCAGCATTTTCCAGCAATGGCGCTTTTAACCCATTGCCAATTACCAATTGCGAATTGCTGATTACTCGCGCTTCATCCCACATCCCTTCATCAATAAATGACTGCAGCAATTTTGCGCCGCCTTCCACCATCACGCTTTGAATTTTCAACTGGTATAGTGCATTTAGCATTTGGTGAACGAGGCTCACATCATTTGTCACCTGGTAATAGAGAAGATTTTCCTGTTCTTCATGTTTGATGGTATTGAATACGAT
>DASVNY010000476.1:0-2520 GCA_036383615.1 Chitinophagaceae bacterium | reverse complement strand
CTGCTTTTGCCAATAATGGAAGAACGCAATTGAATTATGTTTACCAGAATTCACCCTGGTATGAACCGGCGCATATGCGATATCCTGTGTTCAGGGTATTGAAATGATCAGGCTGTTTCGGTGCTGAGAATTTCATCTTCGATCTTTGTGTCTTCCTGCGGCTTGTCGATGCTTTTAAAGATCATTCTTCCGAGTATCAGGCTACCAATAAGAACAGCGATACTCAGGTATCCGACGTAGTTATAATGATGGATCTTACCTGATTTTTCAGTAATAACGATCGAACCCGCGGCCAGGGCAGCAATGCCGCTACCCAATTGTTGCACACTACCGTTCACACTCATAAAACTACCGCGCTGATCAGCCTGCACCACTTCGCTGATCATAGCCTGGGCTGTGATAGCCCTGCCGGTTGCTACCACAAACCAAAATGCAAAGAAAGTAAGCACAACAGAGAAATGCACGTTAGGCATAGTCGTAATGATCAGCACCATTGGCAGTGAAAGAAAAACTGACCAGGAAAAAACGGGAAGCTTTCCGACCTTGTCAGAGAATTTTCCCAGCATGATAGCGGCAGCAAGAGAAGCTGAACCTCCTACCAGGTAGATCATCGGTGTAAGTTCTTTGGAGAATCCTTTATTAAACTCGAGATAAGGATTAATAAAAGGGATGATAAGAAAATGGCCCATCATCAATAAACAGGAGAACACTAATGCTTCACGCTGCTGTGGCACTTTGCAAACAGTGATCAATGCATGAAATATATGCTCACTTTCCGGCTTTTCGCGGATATGATCTTTCATTGATGGTATATAGCGAATAATGAAAGGGACAAACACAGCGCCTAATGAACCGATCAGTATAAAAGGTATATGCCAGTTGAATTTAAAAAGATTGGTCAGGTATAGCGAGATCGGAACACCCAATATTGAGGCAGCGGCAAATGCGCTCATCACAGCTCCCATGGCCTGGCCTCTTCTTTCATAGGTAAACAGGTCAGCAACGATAGAAAGCACCTGCGCACCTATAATACCTCCAAACAAGCCTGCCAGTATCCGCGCTCCTAACAATAACCCAAAAGTTGGAGCAATTCCGCAGGCAAGGGTTCCGATAAGAAATCCTATATAGGCGACCAGCAAAGACTTTTTCCTGTCAAACCGGTTAATAAAAATGGCGATTGCCAATCCTGAAAAGAATGCGCTGATCGAGTAGCTGCCGACAAGCAAACTGAATTGAAAGGCTGTGATATGAAGCGTTGGAACAAGATAATTCTCCAACGGCATCATGATCATAAAGTCAAGGATATGCGTAAAATTCAGTGCCGCCAGTAAAAATAGTATGATCTTTTCCTGTTTATTCATGAGCCGGGCAAAGGTCGGGAATCCCTGCGTAAAACAAAAGCATAGTTGTCACCAATTCCGATGACATCATTTATCTTTAAAGAGTAAACTTGTAATCATGAACCGCAAAGAATTTATCCGTAATACCTCTGTTGCAGCAGCAGGTGTTACCATTCTCAATTTCCCCGTATTTGGGAAAAACGCGCCCTCCAACAAGGTTGTCTTAGCTGTAATGGGTGTGAATAGCCGGGGCGCCTATCTTGCCGAATGTTTTTCGCAATTACCCAATGTTGAGATCGCTTATATCTGCGATGTGGAAGAAAAAGCCATTGCAAATGGTTTAAAGCCTTTTGAAAAATCAGACCGCAAACCAACAGTGATAAAAGATATTCGTGAACTCGTAAATAAAAAAGATTTTGACGCATTGATCGTTGCCACACCCGATCATTGGCATGCGCCGGCAGCAATATTGGGAGTAACGCATGGCAAACATGTGTATGTTGAAAAACCCTGTGGTCATAACCCATACGAAGGTGAGCTGTTGATACAGGCAATGAAAAAATATCCAAAACAGTTGATACAAATGGGTAACCAGCGCCGCTCAATGCCCAACCTCATCAATGCGGTAAAAGAAGTTCGTGAAGGAATTATTGGGAATGCCTACTTCGGAAGAAGCTGGTATGCGAACAACCGGAAGAGTATCGGCTTTGGTAAAAAAGTTCCCGTTCCTTCAACATTGGATTGGAATTTATGGCAGGGCCCTGCAACAAGAAGAGATTATAAAGACAATTATGTTCATTACAACTGGCATTGGTTCTGGCACTGGGGCACATCTGAAACATGTAACAACGGCACACATGAAATAGATATGTGCCGATGGTTCCTGGGTGTTGATTATCCTACAAGAGTTGTTTCTGCCGGCGGACGTTATGCATTCAACGATGATTGGCAAACACCGGATACACAAGTGGCAACCTTTGAATTCGGCAAACAAAAAGCTATCACCTGGGAATCGAGAAGCTGTAATAAAATGCCGGAAGAAGGCGGCACAAGAGGTTTTGTTATTTATGGTGATAAAGGCACATTGATAAACTCAGGCAATGATGATTACCGCATCCATGATATGGATAATAAATTAGTGAAGGAAGTAAAGACAGGAGCAAAGAATGACGGCACCAAC
>DASVNY010000475.1:0-4497 GCA_036383615.1 Chitinophagaceae bacterium | reverse complement strand
TTTTTCTTTAACGGATATGATGGCAACACTTGCCTGTATGACCAACCAGCAACTTCCTCCTGGTGCGGCGCCGGACAGTTATAATTACTGGTCGCTGATAAAAGAAGATAAAAAAACTGAAAGACCAAATATCATACATCACTCCAATGAAGGAATGTTTGCCATTCGCAAAGGCAAATGGAAATATGTGGATGGAAAGGGAAGCGGCGGCTGGTCGGCCGATGATACCAATGACAATGCGCCGGCCCAGCTATACGATATGGAAAAGGACCCGAAAGAGACCACCAATCTTTATAACAAATACCCGGCGATCGTGAAAGAACTGAAAGATCTTTTGGAAAAACAAAAGACACAGGGATATAGTGTTGGCAAATCTCTTTAATGAAAACAAAATGATCATCATGAGAAGCATGTTTTATGTCGCCGCTCTTTTTTTTGTAAGTGCCTGCACTGTTACGAATGTGCCGGCACAGCAAAAGCGGCCCAATATCATTGTCATACTTGCTGATGACCTTGGCTGGGGAGATGTGGGCTATCACGGCAGCGATATCAAAACACCCAATATCGATAAGCTGGCTAAGGAAGGAATAGAATTAACCAGGTTTTATACCGCGCCGGTTTGTTCGCCCACACGGGCAGGTTTATTGACGGGACGTTATCCTGATCGCTTTGGTCTTCGTGGCGTTATACCACCATGGTCAACGTTTGGAGTGGATACTACGGAAACATTTCTCCCGGCATTACTTGAGCAAGCTGGTTATAAGAACAGGGCGCTTGTTGGCAAATGGCATTTAGGTCATGCATCCATTGCTTTTCATCCATTGCAAAGAGGCTTTACTCATTTTTATGGTCACCTGAATGGCAATCTCGATTACTTCACGCATGTGCGGGAAGGCCAACTTGACTGGCACAATGATTACAAGCCATCTTATGATAAAGGGTATTCAACAGATCTCCTGGCCAATGAAGCCATCAGGTGTATAAAACAGTATAATGACAAGCAATCTCCTTTTTTTATTTACCTCGCCTTTAATGCACCACATGCGCCGTTGCAGGCAAAAAAAGAAGATCTCCTGAAATATGGGTTTGATGAAACCAAACCGGTATTCGGCAATAAAAATGGAGAAGGTATAGAAGGAAGAGGTAACACAAAAAGGCAAACATATGCTGCAATGGTATCAAGCCTTGATGAGAATATCGGCAGGGTGCTGCAGGCTTTAAAAGATCTTAATATAGATGATAACACCATTGTATTATTTCAAAGTGATAATGGCGCCGAAATAAATGAAGGCGGATCAGCCGGTGAGCTGAGAGGTAAGAAAGGAACAGAATGGGAAGGAGGCGTAAGAGCACCTGCTATTATTAAATGGCCCGCCGGATTGAAAGGAGGTCGTACCTCTGATCAACTGATGGGTTATATTGATGTGCTGCCTACATTACTGGAAGCGGCGGGCGTAAAAAATATAAAACTGCAACCGGGAAAGACTCTCGATGGTATATCGATGCTTGATGTATTGAAAGATGGATCGAAACAAAAAGACAGGGTATTCTACCTTGGTGAAGATGTCATCATTTCACAAAACTGGAAGCTGATCAGGGCAGCCGGCAGCGGGCAAAATATGAATGTGACCGAAGACCAGTTATTCAATATTGCAACTGACCCGACTGAAAAAGATAATGTCATAAAAAAAGAAGCACTTGCTGCGGAAGAATTGAAAAAAAAGCTGGAGCCTTTTTCTTCTATCCAGCCATCTGCGACGGCGCCACCTTTCAATACCGGTAAAAAAGATTTTGTAGCTCCGAAAGAATGGACGATACCGAAAAATAAGCCTTGAATAGCCTGGAAGCAGGGTACATATCCTGTTGTTGAATTAAAAAATTGTATTTGATTATAAATAGTCTGAGCGTTCTCTACGATATCTATATTATCTGTATAAATTATTTTTTAAATGAAACGTAACTCATTGTATGGCCTTATTTGTTTGGTGGCATTTATGTGTTCAGGGCACTTGTTTGCCCAGAACTCTAAGCAGCTGCCTAATATTATAGTGATCTTCATGGATGATATGGGCTATGGCGATGTGGGCAGCTATGGTGCTGCGGGATATACTACCCCAAATATTGACCAGATGGCAAAGGAGGGTATGAGGTTCACAGATTTTTATGCCGCGCAGCCTATATGCACCGTATCAAGGGCGGCATTGTTAACGGGTTGTTACCCTAACAGGATTGGATTGAAGGGAGCGCTAACGCCCGGGTCCGAACTGGGGTTGAATAGCAATGAAGTAACGATCCCGGAATTACTCAAGACGAAGAATTATACCACCGCTATCGTTGGCAAATGGCACCTTGGAGATGCGCAACAGTTTCTTCCTTTACAGCATGGCTTTGATCAATATTTTGGATTGCCTTATTCAAATGATATGTGGAACAAGACCGACCTGGGCGAACCTGTTGCAGATTCCAATCGTGGAAGGGCCCGCAATCCTCCATTGCCTTTGATGGAAGGCAATAAGATAGTCAGGACCATAGACAATATGGAGGATATGAACATGATCACCACCTGGTACACAGAACGTGCCGTTAAATTTATCAGTGAAAACAAGCGTAAACCTTTTTTCCTGTACCTGGCGCATACTATGCCTCATATCCCGCTTGGCGTTTCCAATAAATTTAGAGGTAAAAGCAAGCAAGGCATGTATGGCGATGTGATGATGGAATTAGATTGGTCTGTGGGAGAGATCATGAACACTTTAAAGAAAGAAGGGATCGATCAAAATACATTGGTGATCCTTACGAGTGATAATGGCCCACGGCTCATGTATGGGAACCATGCCGGTTCTGCAGGTGGCTTACGTGAAGGAAAAACGACAACCTGGGAAGGGGGGGTACGAGAAGTTTGTATTGTACGCTGGCCGGGTGTAGTGCCAAAGGGTACAGTCAATAATGCTTTATCCAGCACCATCGACCTGTTACCCACATTTGCTTCTATAACTGGCGCTTCGCTTCCTGAACATAAAATTGATGGTGTTAATATTATTGAGCTGTTTAAGGGTAATAAAAATGCTCAACCCCGTACAGAATTCTTGTATTATTATAATAGTAATGATCTGCAGGCTGTGCGCAAGAACAATTGGAAACTGGTCTTTCCACATGATTACAATACGGTTATTAAACCGGGTAAAGATGGAAAACAAGGGAAGGGACAAAAAGTTTCTACCGGCCTGGCTTTATATGATCTTACAAAAGACCCCGCAGAGAAGAATGATCTAAGTAAGCAATACCCGGATGTGGTTGAAGAGCTGAATCGGGTGGCAGACAAAGCAAGGGAGGATTTGGGTGATGATGTGGTAGGGAAGAAGGGGGTGAATAGGCGAGAAGCGGGAATCAGGAATTAGGGATTGGGAATTAGGACACAGAAAATATAGTCGGATTTTCAAGCGTATGTTGAAAAAAATAAGCATTGCATTATCGTTGTTGGCTACATTAATTGGGCAGGCGCAAAAAGTTGAATCGCTCACTGATTATGTCAACCCTTTTATTGGTACTACGCCGGTAACCGACCCGGCTATTCTTGGCTATAAACTACCAGGAGGCTGGCGGCCCTGGTCGGGATTAGTGTTCCCGGGCTCTTCATTGCCCAATGCAATGGTGCAACTGAGCCCGATGACGGAATATGGTTCAGGTGCAGGTTATGAATACGAGTATAACATGATCTTATCATTTACGCATACCAATAAAGGACATTGGAACTTATGTAACATACCAGTGCTTCCATTGCCCGCAGATAAAGCTGATCATGAAACATTCGGGTCATCCTATTCTCATCAGCAGGAAAAAGCATCACCTGCTTATTACGAGGTTTATCTCAATGACTATTCAATAAATGTGCAGTTGACCTCCACGCTCCGTTGCGGGTTTCACCGCTACACTTTTACAAATTCAACAGCGAAGAGCATTCTTTTTCATCTCGGAAAAGCCAATAAAAAAGTAGAGGACTGGCAAATAAAAAAAGAAAGCAATTATGCTGTGTCGGGTTACCAGGTGGCAAAGGGAGAAAAAATATACTTCTATGCTGTGATCAGCAACAAGATCACAGAAATTAAAAAAAAGAATACAGGATTGCTGGATGGCTATGCTATTCTTGAGCTTAATGCCGGCAGAGATAGTGTTGTTGAATTAAAGATCGGGCTATCTTTTGTAAGCACTAAAAATGCGAAGAAAAATCTTGAGCAGGAGATCGGGAAGCAAAGCTTTGAAACGATAAAACAGGCCGGGGTAGCCAAATGGCAAAATACTTTATCGGCAATACAGGTAAAGGGAGGAACAGCAAAGCAGCGGGAAATGTTTTATTCCTGTTTTTACAGGTCTTTGCTATGGCCCGCATTGCGCAGTGATTGTAATGGCGAGTACCTGGATTCGGGTCATAAAGTAGTGAAGACTGGATTTAACTATTATACGACGCCTTCTTTATGGGATACCTATCGTAATAAAGAT
>DASVNY010000474.1:0-2735 GCA_036383615.1 Chitinophagaceae bacterium | reverse complement strand
TAAAAAAATGAAGATTAGTATCCGCATAGCTATACTTTTTAGGTGAGTAAAAAAAAGCGGAACGATCATGAAGTAATTAAATCTACTTCATGTTCAGTGCAGTAAATAATCAAAAATGATGAGCGGCGATCAGTTATCCATTTCATCTAAGAAAAATCCCGTGGTGCTTAAGATAGATACCGGCTGCGTATAATTAAGCAGGCTGCTTTTAATGATACCGGTAAGCTCTTTCCGGCTAATGCAGAAAGCAGCATTCACTAATGAAAGTTTGTAGGAATTGATCTTAAAGAAAGCCAATCTCGCGGATTGGTTGGTATGTTCGTCCGTGAAGCGAAACTGACCGGCAATATATGCCTGGTCACTGTGGTATGGCTTGTTCATACGACGGATATTGGTTTTAAAAGGATTTGGACATACCAGTAACGCCGGAAAATTTTAAAAATTGCGTTTGCTGCTGACCCGGGAGAGGCAACTTCTTCATAAGTAGCTCTTGCACAATCTTATTATATTGCGGCTCAAATTGTTTGCTATATGAAAAATGTATCTGTTATCGGCGCCGGCACCATGGGAAATGGTATTGCCCACGTTTTTGCCCAGGCAGGTTTCACTGTTACCATTGTTGATATTTCGCTGGCCCAGCTTGACCGGGCAGTAGCTACTATTACCAAAAACCTGGAGAGGCAATTATCAAAAGGAGCTATAACGGAGGAACAGAAAAAAGCAACGCTGGCCAATATCAGCACCCAGTCGAATATGATCGAAGGAGTGAAAAATGCCGAGCTTGTTGTTGAAGCGGCAACGGAGAATATAACGTTGAAGCTGGAAATATTTGAACAGTTGGATAAATACTCTCCTAAAGAAACCATACTGGCCACTAACACTTCTTCTATTTCCATTACTAAGATCGCTGCTGCCACAGGGCGGGCCGATAAAGTGATCGGCATGCATTTTATGAACCCGGTGCCTGTAATGAAACTCGTGGAGATCATCAATGGCTATGCGACGAAAAAAGAAGTAACAGATAAAATAGTGGAATTAAGTAAACAGCTTGGCAAAGTGCCTTGCGTGGTAAATGATTATCCTGGTTTTATCGCCAACCGCATCCTCATGCCAATGATCAATGAAGCCATTTGCAGTTTGTATGAAGGTGTGGCGGGTGTAGAAGAGATCGATACAGTAATGAAACTGGGCATGGCCCACCCGATGGGACCACTTCAGCTGGCAGATTTTATCGGTCTCGATGTTTGCTTGGCAATATTGAATGTGTTGCATGATGGCTTTGGCAATCCTAAATATGCCCCCTGCCCTCTTCTCGTTAATATGGTGATGGCTGGTAAACTGGGCGTAAAGAGTGGTGAAGGATTTTATATTCATACACCGGGAAGTAAGGACCTGGTGGTGAGTCATCGCTATAAACAATGATCAATATGCTGCAGCCTATTCCAATCAATATAAAACTAACGCAGGAACTAGCTGCTTTAAGCAAAGAGGAGATGATCATCCTTCACAGGATCAAAAGGAAAAAGTTGCTTTTTATCGGCACAACCTATATCTCACTGGTTGTTTTACTTCCTTTGAGCTTGATCTATGGCTGGGGTAAATCATACCGGTATTCCGAAAAGATACAGGAAACCTATTGGTCGGTTGCACCATTTGGTGGCCTTTTCTTCTTTATCGTATTAAGCGTTTACTTTTTAAAATATTACAGGAAATCAGTCCACCCTTTTTTGAAGGATATAAAAAACAAGAAGAAAATACTGCTATACTTTACTCCCGAAGTGTACAAGACGCCTTTTTTTGAAGAATATTTTCTGCAAACAGAAATTGAGAAGCGAAAACGTATCCGGATCGGCAGGGAAATGTATCAAAGAATAAACAGCGATAGCCTTTGCTGCATTCACATGGCTCCACAATCGCAATTCATTTTTCAACTCAGTCTTGATGGGGAAACAATTGCGTTCTCTGAAAAAAACGAATCTGATACAAGATAGATTTCACTAAATAAAAAAACCTCCCATAAAGGAAGGCTTCCAATTTTTTTTACAAGCGATTACTTCTGAGTCAAAAAATCTTTGATCTTGTCTTTGTGGATTGTCTGCTCTTTAAAGGTGTAAGAACCTGTTTTAGAGCTGCGCACCGCACGGATCACTTTTGTATAGTTCTTGGCCTCGGCAGATGCCTTAAGGTCTTTTACTTTCGCGTTTTTTGAAGCTGCTTTTGCCATAAGTATAAATTTTAAAATGTGTTCTTGTGGTAATAGAAACTAAAATTATCACATTCTCACATCTTCACATAAAATATTACTTGATCTCTTTGTGAACAGTTACTTTTTTCAGAATGGGGTTAAACTTTTTCAACTCCAGGCGCTCCGGGTTGTTCTTTTTGTTTTTTACCGTGATATAACGGCTGGTGCCTGGCTGACCACTGTTTTTGTGCTCAGTGCATTCCAGGATCACTTGTACACGGTTACCTTTCTTTGCCATTTTCTATTCAGTTTTTTGCGATTAGATATGTTGTCCTTGAGCTCTCAATTCTTTCACTACACTATAAAGACCTTTCTTGTTGATCGTGCGGATCGCATCTGTTGACAGCTTCAGGGTGATCCATTTGTCTTCTTCGGCCAGGTAGAACTTCTTTTTCTGCAAATTGGGCAGAAAACGACGCTTGGTCTTGATATTTGAGTGAGACACTTTATGCCCACCTATCGGAGTTTTACCTGTAACCTGACATACTCT
>DASVNY010000473.1:0-7313 GCA_036383615.1 Chitinophagaceae bacterium | reverse complement strand
AGTGCCCCGTGAAAAATAACCCTGTGCAGTTCTGATTTGATACTCAACTTCAGCTGAGTGGCATTTTCTTTTACCCTATCCAGGCTTATATAAACCTCCCCGATGATCCCGGAATCATCTTCCGACAGGTCAAAAGTTATGATATCTGTGTAATAATCATGATTCAGATATTGGCGATTGATCTCAAGTAGTCTTTTATCAGAGCAGAAAACATAGTTCAGCGAAAGGAGTTTTTTTCCCTCCTTACTGAAAAGCGACTCAATAAACATTTTAAGATCCGTCCTGTTTTTTAATGAGGTGCTAACGCCATCAAAAAAGAAGGAAACTTTAGCTTTGAAATCTTTAGGTGTTGAAGCAGAAGCCATAATTTCAAAATTCGTAAACGGCAGAGAAAATACAATGGTAGTTTTGTAAAGAACAGAAGATCATGGAAAGAAAACTTTCAGAATTACAACCGGGGCAGAAAGCTATTATCACCAAGTTCAATAATAATGAGCTTTACCTGAAGCTGATGGAAATGGGTTGTTTGCCAGGCGAAATAGTTGTGCTTGACCAGGTGGCCCCTTTGGGTGACCCAATATCGGTAAGCGTTGCCGGCTATTCGCTTAGTCTCAGGCTCAATGAGGCAGAAAATATATTTGTACAATTAATTGATTATCAATTAATTAAATGAAAATAGGACTATACTTTGGCTCCTTTAATCCTGTTCATGCCGGCCATCTTATCATTGCCAATCATATTTTGAACGAAACCCCTCTTGAGAAACTCTGGTTTGTTGTTTCTCCTCAAAATCCATTCAAATCCAACGGTCTTCTTAATGAGTATGACAGGTTACACCTTGTTAAGCTGGCGACTGAGGATGATCCACGGATAAAAGTTTCGGACATCGAATTTGGATTACCCAAGCCCTCTTATACTGTTGACACACTGGCTTATCTCGAAGAAAAATACCCGGGCAACGAATTCTCTATCATAATGGGCGCAGATAGTTTTCAAAATCTGCACAAATGGAAAAATTTCCAGGTCATTATTGATCGCTACCCGGTTTATGTTTATCAACGACCAGGGTTTGATATCAGCAACAGCATCGATGCAAAACTTCATATTGTTGATGCGCCACTTTTACAAATATCAGCCACACAGATCCGCCAATTAATAAAGGAAGGAAAATCTATCCGCTATATGGTTCCCGATAATGTGATGGAAGAAATTCAGAAAGGCGCCTACTACAAAAAATGATTTTAAAAAAAGTATCCCAGTAGCAAACAGGCCAATACAATAAGCGGTGATGCTATTCTTGTGAAGTTTAGCAATAAGAATGTACCCAATATCACCAGCATATTAATAACGCTAACTGTTTTAAACTCCGTTAGCGAAATATCTTTCATGATATAAAAACTCGAAGCGATCATAATGCCAACAACGACCGCATTGATACCTTCCAACGAACGATAGACCGCGGCATATTTTTTAAGATTGTTCCAGATCGGGAAAAAGAACAATACTAATAAGGCACTGGGAAGAAAAATACCGATCGTTCCGATAAGACAACCGAGCAACTGCATCTCCGCTCCTTTATCCTTTAATGCCATTCCCCCGGCGAATGATGCAATGGAGAAAACGGGTCCGGGCACTGCTCTCACGATACCCATGCCTGTGTACATCTCTTCTTTATCTATTCGAACAACAGACGAATCTTTTAATTCAATCGCTTCTGGTCTCACACTCCACTGTTCATACATCAATGGCATCAACACCTGTCCTCCACCAAATACCAGGCTACCCATTCGGTAAGTATTCTCAAAAAGATTGATCGGGGTGCGATTGGGCCAACTATCTTTTCTTGCCATTTCACTCACAATACCCGCGAGAATAAAAATGATACCAAATAGCCAAAAGTTCCACCACCTGATCTTCTTTGGTTTTTCCTCCGTTTGAGGAATACGTTTTCGGCTAAGATTGGTGCTCACTCCTCCCAACACGATCATCAATGGAAATATCCAGGGCTGTTTAAAGAAAAAATAAGTTAGCGCAGTACAAATGATCATGATGATCCAGGTAATAGTATTCCTGATGGCATGGGGAAAAGCCGATACTGCAGCATATACCAGAAAACCTGCCGCCATCGGCGCAATAAACTTAAAGATGTCCGTATCAAGCGCTCTTTTATCAATATAATGTAAGAGGAACGATAAAGCTCCCATCAAAACACAGGCAGGCAGTATCCAGATGATCAACGTGACAACAGCAAGCGGAACACCCCCTCTTTTATAGCCGATCAATGTCAATGTTTGTGTTGAAGAAGCCCCGGGTAATAGCTGGCAAAAAGCATTATACTCCATCAATTCTTTCTCTGTCACATAGGGCCGCTGATGCACAAATGTTTTCATCATCATGCCGATATGGCCCTGCGGTCCACCAAAAGCAGTCAAACTATGAAGAAATACAGCCCGTAAAAATGAAGAATGGCGAAGCAGCATGGTGCTTTAAATATAAAAAAATTAGAAACACAGATTGAATATCTGTTACCGAAAAACGATTTCCAGTAAATTCATGAAAATATTCTGTAATGCTAAAATTTTTAACCCCAGCCCTGTTGTTATTGTCAATAACAATATCCGCTCAAACAGAAATTGTAAAACTCAAGGAAAAGGCTGCCATAGCGATCGATAAAATAGAACCTCAATGTATTGCCTGGCGCAGGGAAATTCACCAAAATCCAGAACTAAGCAACAGGGAATTTAACACCGCAAAGCTTGTTGCCGCTCATTTAAAAAAGTTGGGCATCGAAACTAAAGAAGGTGTGGCAAAGACCGGTGTGGTGGGAATCTTAAAAGGAGGGAAGCCCGGTCCCTGTATAGCACTCCGTGCCGATATGGATGCTTTACCTATTGTAGAGAAACCGGATCTTCCCTACGCTTCAAAGGTTCGCTCAACTTATAATGGACAGGACGTAGGCGTTATGCACGCCTGTGGTCACGACACACACGTTGCCATGTTGATGAGTGTTGCCGAAGTATTGGCTGGAATGAAAAATGATATCAGGGGAACGATCAAATTTATCTTTCAACCCGCAGAAGAGGGTCCGCCGGAAGGAGAAGAAGGTGGCGCAAACCTAATGATGCAGGAAGGTGTTATGGACAACCCTAAAGTAGATGCCATTTTTGGATTGCATATTGAATCATTTATTGAGGCCGGAGAAATTCATTATAAACCGGGAGCCTTTATGGCCTCATCAGATTGGTTCACCATAAAAGTGAAAGGAAAGGGTAGCCACGGTTCACAACCCTGGCTTGGTGTTGACCCTATTTCAATATCGGCCCAGATCACCGAAGCGCTGCAAACTATTGTTGGCCGGCAAATGGAACTCGTTAAAGCACCCGTGATAATCACCATTGGAAAAATTCATGGTGGTGTTAGAAATAATATCATTCCGGATGATTGCACAATGGAAGGAACCATTCGAGCTCTCGATAGCAAAATGCAGCAGGACGTGCAACAAAGAATAAAAACAACAGCCACAAAGATCGCAGAGGCCTGGGGTGCCACGGCAGAAGTGAGTTTCACTGCAAAAACATTGGTAACCTATAATCCACCCGACTTCGTTAAAAAAATGCTTCCTTCATTGCAATCCGCAGCTGGTACCGATAAAGTGGTGGAAAGAAACTGGGTGACCGGTTCCGAAGATTTTTCTTTTTATGGAACCAAAGCACCTTCATTCTTTTTTTATCTTGGCGGGATGCCCAAAGGCAATGATCCCGACAAAGCACCACCGCATCACACTGCGCAATTTTTTGTGGATGATGCCGGCATGAAAACAGGCATCAAGGCCTTCTGCCATCTGGTTATTGATTATATGAACATGAAATAGAAAACATGAAGCAATTTTTTTGGCTGGCCATCCTTAGTTTTTCTTTTATAACCGGCCACACACAAAGGACAGATAAAAAACTTGAGTCAAAACTGAAAGAAGCCATAACAGGTTTTAATGGCGAGATCGGTATTTATGTAAAGAACCTTCGAACAGGTAAGATAGTTGCCATCAATGCAGACACTGTTTTTCCCACGGCCAGTATTGTAAAAGTTCCCATACTGGTTGGTGTAACAAGTAAAATTCAAACGGGCGAACTTGATTATTATAACCAGGAATTGCGTTATCGGGATTCATTGGCTTATTCCGGTTATGACGTTACCGCCAATTTGAAAGACACAGCAAAGATCTTATTGAAGAAAGTGATCATGCTGATGCTTACCACCAGCGACAACACGGCAAGCCTCTGGTTACAAAGCCTGGCCGGCACCGGCACAAGAATAAATGAAATAATGGACAGCCTCGGATTAAAAAATACCCGGGTAAATTCAAGAACACCGGGAAGAGAAAATAACCGGACCCAGTATGGATGGGGCCAAACTACTCCGTTCGAAATGGGAACATTGTATGAAAAGATATATCGCAACGAGGTTTTTTCTCCAACAGCCTGCGACCGGATGATGCGCTGCCTGGGAAGAAATTTCTGGGACGAAGCCGAAGCGATTTCACAAATACCACCTTATATAGAAGTGTTCAGTAAAAATGGTTGTGTGAATGCTGTGAGGAGTGAAGCGCTGCTGGTGAATGCCCCCAACAATCCTTATGTGTTTTGCATTTTCACCAAGAACAATAAAGACATTAGCTGGACAAGAAACAATGAGGCATGGACATTAACAAGGAAGGTTTCAGCATTATTGTGGGATTATTTTGAACCGAAGGATAAGTGGGTATCTCCGGTCAAGTAAGTTATTTGAACAACTGATATACCAGCAAACTCATCAAATAAGCCAGCGCTGTCATATAAATCAACTGAATGACCGGCCATTTCCAGCTACGGGTTTCCCGTTTCACCACGGCCAGCGTACTCATACATTGCATGGCAAACACATAAAAGATCATTAGCGATAATCCCGAAGCGAGATTAAATACTTTCGAGCCGTCGGGTCGAACGGCCGCTTTCATTTTTTCTTTTAATAAAAGCTCATCATCGGCATCACCAACGCTATAAAGTGTAGCCATTGTTCCTACAAAAACCTCTCTTGCCGCAAAGGATGTGATAAGGGCAATGCCTATTTTCCAATCAAAACCCAGGGGCTCGATCACAGGCTCGATTGATTTACCAAGCCTGCCGGCATAAGAGCTTTCTAATTTCTCAGTATAGTAAGCCTTGTTCAATTGTTCAACATTTGCACCGGGTTGTGTTTTTAATTGCTCGTACTTGTCAGCAACATGTTCCATTGTATTTCCCGGTCCGAATGAACATAATGCCCAAAGTATAAGACTAATGATCATGATGATCTTTCCCGCATCAAACACAAAAATGCGGGCCTTGCTCACCATGGTTTGTATAATATTCTTCCATCTTGGCGAACGATAAGTCGGCAGCTCAAGAATGAAAAAGCTTTTTTCTTTGATCTTAATAAACCACTTGGCCACATAAGAAACGATCAGCGCCATCACCAGGCCCAGTAAATACAAACCCATCATCACCAATCCCTGCAAGCCAAGAAAACCCAATAAATATGTTTTAGGTATCACCAAACCGATAAGAATAGTGTAAACGGGCAATCTTGCCGAACAACTCATCAATGGTGTGATCAATATGGTGAGCAGCCGTTCTTTTCGGTTCTCAATATTTCTTGCACTCATGATAGCGGGCACTGCACAGGCAAAACCACTGATCATGGGCATCACGCTTTTCCCATTTAGCCCAACGGTTCGCATCAGCCTGTCTGTAAGAAAACTGATCCGGGCCATATAACCAGTATCTTCCAATAAAGTGATAAGACCAAACAATATCATGATCTGCGGAACAAAAACAAGAATGCCGCTCAAACCCGCCAATACTCCATTTATTAAAAGATCGGTCCAGCGATTATCCGGCAACGATGAAGAAAGTGACTGGCTCACATAGGCAAAACCCGCATCGATCCAATCCATCGGGTGCTGTGCCAGCCAAAACACACTTTGAAACAATAAGAACAAAACAGCAAGCAGGATCAGGTAACCCCAGCGGCGATGCAGTAAAATGTTATCAAGCTTTTCTGTGAACAACGTTTTCTGCAATGGGTCCGGCTCAGACACGGCCTGTTGCATGATATGCTTGATGCGACCATATCGCTGCAATATTTCTTCAGCCTGTGTTTTTGTTGGGTTGAAATTGTGCTTTCGTTCAATATTCTCAATAGCCTCTTGTGTCGAATCATTTAAAGCAAATGATTCATGGTTGATGAGATGATGAATCGCCGCATAATCACTTAATTCAGGCAATAACTCCTTAACATCTTCAACGGGCCCGGTCGCTAATGACCTGTTATCTATAAAATCTCTTGCAGGAGTTTTGTATAAATGCTGAGCGGTTTGCTCGACCGCTTTTTTTAATTGCGGTATTCCTTTTTGTTTTCTTGGATTGACCGAAATAACAGGCACACCTAATTCTCTTTCCAAAGCCTCAATGTCAATCTGGATTCCTTTTTTCTTGGCCAGGTCCATCATGGTGAGCGCTATCACCACGGGCACTTTCAGATCAATGATCTGTGTACAAAAAAGAAGATTCCGCTTCAGGTTGCTGGCATCTGCTACGGCCACGATCACATCGGGCTTTAGTTCCTTGTCCTGGTTGAGTAATACTTTATAGCTAACCCATTCGTCGAGCCGTCTTGGATATAAACTATAAGTTCCCGGCAAATCAATGATCTCAACAATATTGTTTTCCGACAGTCTTGTTGACCCGGTTTTTTTGTCAACAGTAACGCCGGGAAAATTTCCAACATGCTGGTTAAGCCCTGTGAGGCAATTAAACAGGGAGCTTTTGCCGCTGTTAGGGTTGCCAACCAATGCAATATGTAATTTTTCTTTTTTCAATCGCCGACAGGTAAAATTAGCCTGCAAAAGTAAAATGACATCATCAAATCAGCTTACGAAATACGATTTTTGATCATCCCGCTTCAGGAATAAAAGGCCGTGGATGTGGTTGTTTTGTTAAACGACAATTTAATTGATGAGCAACCACCGCTATTTATCAAAATCTCTTATCGCTGCAATACCTTTGCCCGTAATCAATGCTAAGCTTATGTTGATAGTGCGCAAATACCTCTTTATATTATTTTTTGTTGCCGCCTGTTCCCCTCAAAAGAATATTGTCAGGTCCGATACCAGGCTGATCGATAACCTCAAAACACATATCAGTTACCTGGCCGATGATAAACTCGAAGGCAGAAGAACCGGAACAGCGGGCGAAAAGCTGGCAATGGAATATATCAGTGAGCAGTTCAAATCGATC
>DASVNY010000472.1:0-2215 GCA_036383615.1 Chitinophagaceae bacterium | reverse complement strand
TGAGTATTCAATTTTCATTTTTCTTTGCTCTATGCAGGACAAGATTTTGCAAAATTGGGAGAAGAAATCAGGCGAAAGACAAAAGATATACAAGCAATTTCTTCAAAGAGCCGATAAAAACGCGGTCCTGAAACAACTGCCCGACCTGCATGAGCAGGCGTTCCAAAAAATTGATTGTCTTCAATGCGCCAATTGTTGCAAGAACTATTCGCCCCGTTTCAAAACCCCCGATATAAAACGAATCAGCAAGCATTTGCGGATGCGGGAAAGTGAATTCATCGAAACCTATCTGAAAGTGGATGAGGATGGCGATTATGTTGTAAAGTCTTTGCCCTGTCCTTTTTTAGGAGCTGATAATTATTGCAGCATTTATGATCAACGTCCATCCGATTGCCATCGCTTTCCATACACGGATGAAGATGTCATCATCAAACGAAAAGAACTCACACTTAAGAATTCTACATTTTGCCCTATTACTTATTATGTTTTGGAGAAACTGGTCGCGGCAGAAAAGGGAAAATGATCCATTTTATTATGTCTTGTCGTTGTTTGATCTACACGGTTGAAGATTTCAACATCAGTTAAAAAAAATCTAATATCCGTTGTTCCTATTTTATTTATTTTGAAACCGTTTCCACCATTTTTCTAATTACAAACCACCAACTTATGAGATCTTTCTACGCATTCGTTCTCCTTTTCGTTTTTGTGATCAGCTGTTCATCCCGGCTCAATGCCCAGGGAGAAACATTTAGCATGACCACGCTGGCCAGCAACCTGAATTTTCCTTACGAAATTGTCTATGGACCCGATAATAATATCTGGCTCACGGAAAGAGTAGGGGGAAGGGTTAGCACTATCAATCCGACCAACGGCTCCAAAACAGTTTTGTTGACGCTTGGTTCCAAAATGGTTCAAACAGCAGGGCAGGATGGCCTGATGGGAATAGCCATTCATCCCGAATACAATACCGGGAAACAGTTCGTCTATATTGCTTACACTTACCAGAATGTAAGTACAACAGTTCGCAAGACCAGGATCGAACGATATACACTCACTACGGTGAAAAAAGGTAAGAACACAACTACATCACTGGCCAGCCCTGTTACTATTATTGAAAACCTGCCGGGCAGTAATGATCATAACTCTGGTCGCCTGGCAATTGGCCCGGATATGAAATTGTATTATACAATTGGCGACATGGGTGCGGGACAAGGAAACAATCTCAGCCGTGTTCAAAATGCGCAAAACCTGAATGTGTATGAAGGAAAAGTATTGCGCTTAAATCTTGAGCTGATCAACAACTCATGGATACCGGCGGATAATCCATTTGTCAATTCAGCAAATGTGAGAACCCCGGTTTACACATATGGTCATAGAAATGCGCAGGGACTTGTTTGGGGAAATGTTGCGGGTAATAATATTCTTTATAGCACGGAGCATGGCCCTTTTTCTGATGATGAAATAAATATCATTGAAAGAGGACGCAATTATGGCTGGGCAGCTGTTGGCGGTTATTGTGATGGCAATTATAACGGCACCTGGGTAGGAGGCACGATGATGAGCAATGAGCAAACTTTTTGTGCCGCGAATAATATTAAAGAACCTATCAAATCTTTGTTCCCTGCTGTTAATCCTCCCGATAGCACGACCAGTTTCCTGACATGGCCGACCATTGCTCCGAGTGGAACAGATTTTTATAGCAACAGCGCCATTCCGGGATGGCAAAACTCATTGTTAGTGGCCTGTCTGAAAGCAGGAAGGGTTTATAGATTTAAACTGGATGACGCAACAGGACAAACAGTAATAAGCGATACTATTGGTTATTTTGCTAACCTCGGCCGCTTCCGTGATGTTTGTATCTCACCTGATGGAACTAAGATCTATGTGTGCACGGATAATTCAGGTTCTACTTCTGTGCCTACGGGTGGTTACACAAGTACTCCTCCTAACCCGGGAAGAATTTTAGTGTTCACGTATCAGGCAGGTGCTCGTTTTGCTGATCCGAAACAGCTGATCACTACGGCCCCGGGTAAATTCAATGTGTATCCGGTTCCGGCCAGTAATGAGTTGACCATTTCAGCAAATGGATTGTATCAGTTTGCGTCATTAGAGATGGTTTCCATGAGCGGAACTATAGTGAAACAACAGAATGGATTAACCAGCAGAACGCAGTTAAATGTCAATACTGTTCCTTCAGGTATGTATTATGTGAGAT
>DASVNY010000471.1:0-13941 GCA_036383615.1 Chitinophagaceae bacterium | reverse complement strand
TTTATTTAGTTGCTACATGAACATGATTTTAAAAAATATTAAGCGGGTATTCAGGTCGGGTGACAGGCGAAGATTGTATGAGCAATTACAATGGCAACGGTTCTTGCTCAGAACAGGAATACCGGCAACAGCACAGGTGCTTGACATGGTGGAGGAACGCGGACCAGTATATGGCTATGTGCAGATCAGGTTTTGGGTGATGTTGAAATTAAAGGGCAATATCACTTACCGGCATATCCAGGCATTGCTGGTTAAAGATGAATTGCCGGCGATCGGGGATACGATCCATATCCGGTTTTGCCCGGATGACATGTCAAAAGTCATTATAATATAACAGGACGGTATATACATAGGGCAGGTCAGTGGTAACCCGTTCCACTTCGGTGGACGGGTTTTTGTCATACACTTCGATTGAAATTTGATACGCTTCGCAGAAAAGTTTTTTGAGAAGGGCCTGCAAAACGCCACCTTTACCGAGGCTTCAAAACGATTATTAGCACGATGACCGAAGAACAAATAATATTGATCAAAAAGACCTGGAAAATGTTCCGCAACATTGACCCGGCACTCGTTGGGGGAACATTTTATAGTAAGCTGTTTAATGAGCATCCCCAACTCAGGAAAATGTTTCCTGCCAACATGATCGACCAGTACAGGAAACTGATGGAAATGCTTAGCACAATTGTAGCGAGGCTCGATCATATCCAGGATATGAAAAACGATATCGCGGCGATGGCAAGACGGCACGTTCAGTATGGAGTAAGACCAGCTCATTATAAATTGGTCGGTAGTGCATTGCTGTGGACACTGGAGCAAGGCTTGGGAAAGGACTGGACACCGGAAGTAAAAGAAGCATGGGTAAAATGCTACACTTCGCTGTCAGAGACCATGATCGCTGCGGCAGAAGAAAGTAAAGTATAAAACAGTCATTATCTTCTTTCATTGAGGGTGTATCAAAGTTTTACTTTTGATACACCCTCATTTTTTTATAGCCACACCTCATTTTATTTCTGCTACACCCCGGCCATCAAAATTTCTCTTCGCCTTTTTTGCATAGCATTTTTGTGTAGCAAAACAGAAATCAAAACATAATAAACCTTAAATCATGAAAAAAGCTATTGTGGCCCTTCAAATAATCAGGGCCGTAAGGATCGGGATGATCGTAGCCATTGCGGCTGCCTTCCTGGCCAGTTGTAAAAAAGAAAAGACAGACCCACCATCTGTTACAACTACCGAAAAGAAATTGGTGGAGATCAGGAATATCACTGAGCCATCAGATATCCTGAAATACAAGTATGATGGCCAGCAAAGGATCACAAGGCGGGAATCGCAAAACTCATTCTATGATTTTCAGTATCTGCCGGGAAAGATTATCATCACTACCACCCGGAAAAGTGATAACACGATGTCAAGCAAACAGGAGTTTTTGTTAGATGCTACTGGCAGGGCCACCCAAACGACCGCGACAAACGCAATAGGCGAAACAACACGTACTGATTATATCACTTATGATGCTGAAGGATGGTTGGCCAGCTTTAAATCAGTTTATCCTGATGGTGGAAATACGGAGCTTAAAATTGTAACATCCGGTGGCAATCCTACCGAGGAACATAATTATGATAATGGTGTTTTGCAGACCGTAACAAAATATTCTTACGATCCAAACGGCAAGAATTATAACTGCGTTTCAATGGTTCTGCTCACATGTGGGATAAAAGGATTATATGGTAACGATTCTAAAAACATAGCTGCTGGTATCAAAATATATAGCTCAACAGGTGTATTAATTAGTGAAACGACCGTCACTAATGTGTTGGATGCAGATGGCTATTTATCTAAACTGACTTATTTCTCCCCAATGACCGGTCAAAAAAGAGAATTTGAATACTTCTATAATAAATGACCCGGGTCTTATCGTTACGGTTCATTTGAAATTTACCACGGTTCATTTTAAAACTACCCCGGCAGGCTTGCGATATTTTGCCCGCCGGGGTTTTGTTTTTACTTTAACAGTATGCGTGAGTTATCAGCCATTTTACTTTTACTGCTAAGCTACCTGAATAGTAATGGCCAGGATAACTCATTCGTGTTTTCAAACCTGAAAGAAAAAGACGGCTTAAGCGATAATATCATTAATTGTTTTTTCAAAGACAGCCGGGGGATTTTATGGATAGGTACTTATAACGGGTTCAACAGTTTTGACGGCTCCAATTTTTTTGTTTACAAGAAAAGGAAGGGAACTAATTCAATGGCCAATGAAGTAGTGCATAGCTTGTGTGAGGATAAGCATGGCAATATCTGGGGTAGTGGCGACAACGGGGTTTTTTGTTTCAAACCTGCTGAAGACAGTTTCATTAATTACAATATCAAGAGTTATGGTATTGGGAAGCTTTTTTATAAAATATTCTGTGACCGGAAAGGAAATATCTGGGCAGCAGGAGAATGGTCCGTCTTTAAGTTTGATGCCGTTAAAAACAAATTTGATGAAGTGGTGCTGGTTACAAAAGATCGTAATGCGCTAAACTCTTTCCAGATCAGGAAAAATGGTATCCAGCCGGATCCTGCACGCAATGGTTTTTGGATGGCCACCCGCGCCGGTATCTTTTATTATGATGCTGATAAAAACACATTGCTGAATTTTAGCAATATGCCCGGTGATTCACTTTTTGCCCGGAGAAGTGTGTCGGCGCTTAGCTTATCACCGTCGGGTGCTATATGGTTCTTTAATAATGATGAAAGAGAGTTTATTTCTTTTGACCCGGCGAGCAGGAAGATCCTTCAGCGAATAAATATCAGTCATACACTACCGAATGCCAATGGAGGAACTATTCTTGAAGACAAGGACCATCGTTTGTGGTTTGCGAGTGTCACCTATGAATCGCTGGTGGTAGATATTCCAAACGGCAATAGGATTTCCCTATTAAATCATCGGCCAGAAGATAGCCGCAGTATTCCCGGGCAGTTTTTTTGGTCAGCCATGCAGGATGATGATGGAACGATCTGGTTGGGCACGAATGCCGGTATTGGAAGATGTAACCCGGAGAAAACTGTTTATAAAGAGTATGGATTGCCAGGCAAGATACCCGGCCTAAAAGAGACTTCTATTTTATTGGCGGAAGAGGACCCGTTGGATAAAAGCTTCTGGTTTGTTACCCGGTCATCATTACTGATCCATTATTCAGCAGCGAGTGAAAAGTATGAATCGTTTGATCTGAATAAATCTGATGCGGTAGCAGGTAATAAACCTGGCGCCTGTAATGCTATTCATTTTTCTCGCGATCAAATAATCCTTACAACCAATACCGGTGCCTGGCAATTAAAAAGAGGAGATAGGAAAATCTCTCCTTATACTTTTTTGCCAACAGGATTTGAAAACTTCCGTTGTAATGAAATGGTTTTTGGTGGCGACTCTGTTATTTATTTTACCGATGGAAGGCAATTACTTTATTGGAATTATGTATCGAAGAAAAATAGTTTAATCAATTATCTCGCCGATCCTTCGATCCCAACCGACAAATCAATTATCTCGGGTCTTATGCTGGCGCCGGATCAAACGCTTTGGATGAACTCGTATAATAATCATATCGCATTCAGAAATAGCCGCGGCCAGTTACAGCGGGTAAAGGTTTTTAAAGATGATATAAAAGAAACAGGAGTGAAGTTGACAATAGATGCAGGATCGAAAGGGGAGATATGGTTGCTAAACAAAGGTGTAGGGCTTTATTCTTATAACCCCGCCAGCCAATCATCACAAGTATGGGATGAGACTGATGGATTGCCGAGTAACCGTATGCAACAAATGAAAGTTGACCATGCGGGGCGGGTTTGGAATGTGTTTTACAATAAAATATCTGTTTTTATTCCGGGCGCTAACCGGTTTTATAATTTCCAGATACCGATCAGCGAAGGCAATACAAACTATAATAGCTATGTAACCACCCGTTCAAATGGAAACATCCTGAGTTCGATCGACCAGGAAATAGTTGAGTTCTTTCCTGCCAGGATCGATGCAGTGCCGGGAAAGAATAAACCCCGGATCAGTATGCTGAATGTTAACGGCAATGATCTCCACATATTGAATGGCGACAAGATCATTTTGCAATCAAAACAGAATACGATCCGGTTTAGCTTTGGCAGCCTTACCGATAAAAGCATATTTCCTTATGATATGGAATACAGGCTCGAAGGCGCCACCGAAACATGGACAACTGCTACTGGCAAGAACGAAGCCTTGTATAATAACCTTGCACCCGGCACTTATACTTTCAGGGTGAGAGCAAAAGGGAAGAATAATGCCTGGCAAACGGACGAGGCTGCTTTTTTATTTACGATCAAAACTCCTTTTTATAAAACCACCTGGTTTTTGTTTGCCTGCATTTTGTTTGTTTTAGGAGTATTGTTTTTTTTCTACCGCTACCGGCTTGCACAAAGAGAAAAATTAATGTTATTGGAAAGCAAAGCGCAGATGCTGGAAAAAGAAAAGGCGATGGTGATGTATGAGAGCCTGAAAGAACAACTCAATCCACACTTTCTCTTCAATTCACTTACTTCATTAAATAGTTTGATAGAATCATCACCAAAAGCCGCCAGTGGATTTCTTGACAGCCTGAGCAAAACCTATCGGTATATTTTGAAAAGCCGGGATAATGATACTGTGTCATTAGGCGATGAAATAAAATTCGCAGCTAATTATGTAAAGCTCCAGCAAACAAGATTTGAAAAAGGGTTTGAAGTTGAAATAAATGTTCCGGAAGAGTTATATCACCGGAAAATAGTGCCGGTCACCTTGCAGAATTTAATTGAGAACGCCATCAAGCATAATATAATCGACGAAGAACAGCCTTTGCAGGTGAGGATAATTACTAAAGATGATTACCTGGTCGTTCAGAATAATTTGCAACGAAAGAAATTTGTAGAGACGAGTAATAAGCAGGGGCTTGCCAACCTTGAATCATTATACAGGTATTTAAGCAACAGGACGGTTGAAATTTCGGAAACAGAGCAATTCTTCACCATCAAAATTCCATTGTTATGAATGCTGTAATTATTGAAGACGAAACGCTGATTGCCCGTGAGCTGAAAAATAAAATTGCTTCGGTTGCAACGGATGTAAACATTATCGAGGTGTTGCCCAGCGTTAAAACAGCGAGAAAATGGTTTATGGAGAACGCAGAGCCCGACCTGTTGTTTGCAGATATACAATTAAGTGATGGCGTGAGCTTTGAAATATTTGAGCGATACGAATTAAAATGCCCGGTGATCTTTACCACAGCTTATGATGAATACGCCATCCGCGCATTTAAAGTAAATGGTATTGATTATTTGCTGAAGCCGGTTGATATAAATGATCTCAAGAAAGCGATTGATAAAAGCCGCGACCTCATCGAACATAAAACAAAACTGCCGGCTAATCTCCAGGAGTTGATGCAGGTGTTACAGAACCCGGCACAGAACACTAAAATGTATAAAGAGAAATTTGTGGTGAATGTGAGAAATAACTGGATACCCATTTTCACGAAAGACATTGCTTGTTTTGTAAGAGATAATCTCAACTATCTTTTCACTTTCAGCGGCGATAAATACATCGTGGATTATGTTACGCTTGAAGAAATTGAGGAACTACTTGATCCTAACGTATATTATCGAAGCAATCGCCAGAGCATTGTACATATAGATGCCATTCAAAGTATAAAGCCACACGAAAATCAAAAACTCACCTTAACATTAAAAGCTCCGCTAAAAATGGAGCAGGATATAAGTCGCGAAAAAGCACCGGGATTTAAAAAATGGTTTGAACGTTAAAAGGAGCGGTTGTCTTTTACCCAGGCCTGGATATAAGAAGATATATCGGCAGTAGGAGTGCCGGGCGCAAACAACTTGCCAACACCCAGGTCATTTAATTTTTGCATATCATCTTCAGGAATGATGCCACCACCGGTGAGTAGCACATCATTCATGTTTTTTTCTTTCATCAGGTCAACGAGCTTGGGAAATACTGTCATGTGAGCGCCGGATAAAATACTGATGCCAATAGCATCAACATCTTCCTGTAAGGCTGCATTCACAACCATTTCAGGTGTTTGCCGGAGACCGGTGTAGATCACTTCCATGCCCGCATCTCTCAATGCGGTAGCGATCACTTTTGCACCACGATCATGCCCGTCCAACCCGACTTTTGCAACCAGGACTCTGATGGGTCTTTTCATGCGTGTTTATTATGTTGCGAAAATACAGGAATTACTGCCGGTAGCAGTCGCTTATGTTTTCAGCAGATTCCGCAGATTTTTTCGCGGATTATCGCAGATCAGTTGAGATTATTTGTTTCATCAAAGAAGCGATAGAAAACTGTTTATCCTTTTGATAGTTTCCTCTTTGCCCAATAACTCAGCGATATTAAATACAGGCGGGCCGAATTTTCCACCAACCAGCATGATCCTGAATGGTAACTGCAATTCGCCTGGCTTAATATTTTTTTCAGTAGCAAGCGTTTTGAAATCATTTTCTAAAGCGATAGTGTTCCATTCTGCCTGGTTCAGTTTGCCGGCATAAGCAAGAAAGAAATTTTTCTTATCGTCGTTCCATTTTGGTTTAACGGCATCGAGATCAAACTGCTCTGGTGCTTTGAAAAAGAAATGAGACTGGTCGTAGAAGTCAGTAAGTAATGTGCAGCGTTCCTTTATTAAGGCAATCACTTTTTCAAGTGTTGTATTTTCGATACCTGTAACCCCTCTTTCAATCAACAACGACCCGACTGCCAACTGCAAATTGTCAACTGAGGTCCTCTTTATCCATTCATGGTTGAACCATTTCGCTTTTTCATAATCAAATTTCGCTCCCCCGCTATGCACTCTTTCCATCGAAAATTTTTCGATCAGTTCTTCTTTGGAAAAAATTTCCTGTTCTGTCCCATCATTCCAACCTAATAAAGCAAGCAGGTTGATAAAAGCTTCGGGCAAAAATCCTTTTTCCCTAAAACCCTCTGTCAGTTCATTGGTTTTAGGATCTGTCCAGCTCATTGCAAAAACAGGGAAGCCATATTTAGCGCCGTCTCTTTTACTCAGTTTTCCATTGGGTCCTAATATCAAAGGCAGGTGCGCCCATTGTGGCATGTTCTCAATGCCAAAAAGATATTTCCATAACAGAATATGCACGGGAGCAGAGGGCAGCCACTCTTCACCCCTGAAGGCATGACTGATCTTCATTAAATGATCATCAACCACCACGGCAAGATGATAAGTAGGCATGCCATCGGCTTTGAGCAATACTTTATCATCCACTACGGAAGTATCAAAACTCACTTCACCACGGATCATATCAGTAAACGAAACTGTTTCATGCTCCGGCAGTTTGATACGTATCACATGTTTTGTCCCGGCATCAAGTAGCTTTTGTGTTTCATCCTTCGATAAGGTCAGCGAGTTTCGCATTTTCATGCGAATAGTGTGATCATATTGCGGTGAGGGGTTTTGTTCTGTTTTGAAATCATGCCGCATTTTTTCCAGCTCTTCAGGAGTATCAAATGCATAGTATGCATGACCATCTTTCACTAACTGTTCCGCATATTGACGATATGTTTCTTTTCTCTCACTCTGGCGATAGGGCCCATAATTGCCACCGTGAACGGGACTTTCATCAGGCTCGAGGCCTGTCCATTTCAAACAATTAAAAATATACTCTTCAGCGCCGGGCACATAGCGGCTTTGATCTGTGTCTTCAATGCGAAGAATAAAATCACCGCCATGTTTTTTAGCGAACAGGTAGTTGTACAAAACCGTCCTCACTCCACCCAGGTGTAAACCTCCTGTTGGCGAGGGTGCAAACCGAACTCTTACTTTATTACTCATAAAGCGCAAAGATAAGTTTTGATAAGCCTTTGACCATTGGGTATAAAAAAACCGTTCAGTATTGCTGAACGGTTTCCTTATTTATATAAAAGTAGTTATGGTAGTAAGAAAGTTCTTGGAGCATTGCCATCGATTGAGATGGTTGCTACCCTGTCGCAAGTGCCATCGCCATAATCAAGAATAGCAAAATGATGAGGGCCCTCGATCTTTATTTTTCCTTTGCTCACGTGTCCGCAGATCGTTTTCTTTTCCAGCGCTTCAGTGATCGTAGCTGACCTGCTATCACCCGAAGGGTTTGTTACAGTATGGTTGCCTGTAACAGTGAATACATCATCCAGCAAATTGAGTGGTGTGTTGGCACCGGCTGATTGAGTTACATATTTGGTTCCTTCATGCAACCAGTAGTAATTGCCGCCCGGGGCCGTCACTTTACCATTATCAATTTCTCTTGTCCAGCTCAAACCGTTTTGTGTGCTGGTGTTTGTCCATGTTATAGTGCCTTCTACTTTAAAACCCTGCACATGATAACCATCGAAGGTCATCACTGCAGTGGTTCCGTGATGGCGAACTGTATCAGATAAAACAATATTGATCTTTCCTTTGCGGGTTACACCATCGGCAGATGTGCAACCGGCACCAAAATCAATAACAATAGTTTTAGGGAAAGTATTCTGAGGTGTAACTGTTACAGTGGCACAGCTAAGTGTGTTTGTTGATTCAACAACCTGTGTAGTTCTGAAACCGCTCAGGCCCTCGCTGGCAGCTGCTTCAAAAAAGACCGTGTTGGCATCATCTGCAAGGCTTTCGGAAATAGCCTGGTTCTCACTTAGCGTAAAAGTTGTTTCTGTTTCAGGATCTGCTTCCTCTTTATTTTTATCGCAGGAGACTAAAAGATAAAGCGAGAAAAGACATAGAAGTAGGGGAAGGTTTCTTGTTTTCATAAGTTGATTTTAGGATACTGAGACGCATTAAAGATTAAAAACGTTTAATGGTTAAAAAAATTATTTTGCAGAATGTTTTACGTCGTAAAAACACCGTGGTGGTTAAGGAAGATCTACTCTTCTTATGTATGGAAGATTGATACCAATGAAAAAGAATTATACCTGACTTTTGATGATGGCCCCCATCCGGGCATTACAAAATTTGTATTGCAGCAATTAAAAGAGTATAACGCCAAAGCCAGTTTTTTTTGTATCGGGAAAAATGTAGCGGCACATCCCGCGGTCTATCAGCAAATAGTGGATGAAGGTCATTCGGTAGGCAATCATACGCAGGATCATTTGAATGGATGGAAAACAAACACAGAAGAATATTTAAAGAATATTGCTGAAGCGGCAAACTCAATAAGCAGTCCATTGTTCAGACCTCCTTATGGAAGAATAAGGTCATCACAGGCCAGGCGTTTACATGAAGCGATCAAAGATCCAAAGTTGATAATGTGGGATGTGTTAAGCGGTGACTTTGACCAATCGCTTTCAAAAGAAAAATGTTTGAGTAATGTAACGGGTAAGAGCAGGCCCGGATCAATTATTGTTTTTCATGATAGTGAAAAAGCATTTCCAAGAGTAGAGTATGTGTTGCCAAGGACCTTATCCTTTTTTACAGAACGGGGATTTAAGTTTCGGAGCTTATAAAGACAGATAAACGTTTGAAAGAATATTTGAATTCGTAAGAAAGAGGCTTACAAAGTTTTTGGTATGTCCTAAAAATGTTAGGGCCTGGGTAGAAACCCTGGCCCGTTTTTAATCCGTACCCTATGAAAACTGGTTTAAAGGTATAATAATTTTTGAATTACGGCAAAGTAATTTGGCGACTTCGACCATTAACAGTTAAAGTTGCCTGGTTGTCGCAGGGTGGGGGGGTGGCTCCATTACCAAAATCGAGTGTAGCTACCCATGCATCATTGGATGATGTGTTCAATCTTACCATTTTTATTTTCCCTTTTACGATCCAGCGGCAAAGGAATCTTTTTATGAGCGGCTCGACGATGCTTGACTCCCAGGCAACGAGTAGATTTCCTCTTTGTGCCTTACCACGGGAGCTTCCTTCGATCCTGAAAATATCATCAATTGGCCTGTCGGGAGTGATAAGACCTTCGGTCTGGGTTATAGTTTTTGTGCTTCTCCATTCAATGTAATTGCCGGAAGGGCGGGTCAGTTTTCCGTCGATCACTTCGAACTTGAAAGAGCGGGAAAGTGGTTGAGTATTAACGGGTGAGCTGGTGTTTGTGATCTTATGGATGCCCTGCACTTTGATGCTGTCAAAATAGAAATTTTCAAAACTTGTTTCAGCCGTGGCACCTGGAACAATGAGCCTGCTGCTATATTCTGTAATGATCTTTCCTCTGCGGATATGCCCGTCAGGTCCCTGGCATCCGGTTGTTCCAAAATCCAGTACAACTCTTACCGGAAAGAGGTTAGATGCATTCAGATGCGTAACGGTTAGTGTATAGCAGGCCGTCACACGGTCAGTTGGTCTTGTAGTACTTGTAGTCGAACGGCCATACCAGCCGGTCCCGGCCATACCCACATCATCGCCGTTACCCATTACATCATCAAAGATGCCGTTATAAATTATTTCAGCTTCGGCATCGGACTCGGCCGTTGTTGCTGAAATAGCTTCCTGCTCGGCATTATTAGTGGTGCCATCGCTCTTTTCTTTTGAGCATGAAATGCTGGTAACGATCAATAGACTAAAAATCAGGAGAGTTGTGCTAAACAAGGTTAAGGTCCTGTTTTTCATAAACTTTAGTTTTTGGAGACCAAATAAATAACGGCAATAAGATAGCCTTTATTGATTGAGGTTTAACGGTTTCTTACAATTTTTTACTGAGTTTTGCCGGGTGAAGATAATTGACACACATGCGCATATTTACCTTGATGAGTTCGAACCTGACCGGGTTGGCCTGCTTCAGCGAGCTGAAAAAGAGGGCGTTGCGAAAATATTAATGCCGGCTATTGACTCTTCTACTCATCAGCAGATGCTTGACCTGGAACAAAAAGCGGCGGGCTGCTTAAGTATGATGGGGGTTCATCCCTGCTCGGTAAAAGATAATTTCCGGGAGGAGTTAAAAATAGCCCGCGATCATTTTGAAAAAAGATCTTTTATAGCTGTTGGCGAGATCGGCCTCGATTTTTATTGGGATAAAACATTTACGGAGCAACAATACATCGCCTTTCATGAGCAAATCGAATGGGCACTGCATTTTACTATTCCTATCGTCATTCATTCAAGAGAATCGATTGATGAATGTATAAAAGTGGTTGCTGAGCATCAGAAAGGAAACCTGGAAGGGGTCTTTCATTGTTTTTCCGGTAATGAAACACAGGCAAAACAGATCATTGAGCTTGGTTTTTATTTAGGGATCGGGGGTGTTGTTACGTTTAAAAATTCCGGGCTCGACAAAGTCATGGAAGCGATAAGCCTTGATCGTGTTGTATTGGAAACTGACTCTCCTTATTTAGCACCTGTCCCATTCAGGGGCAAAAGAAATGAACCGTCTTATTTAAAATATGTGCTGGATAAATTAGTGCAGGTAAAACAACAAGCGAAGGAAGAAATTGCTGCTATTACAACTGAAAATGCAACAACTCTTTTTAAGCTGAAGGGGTAGAGTACAGGAAACTAAAACCTGTAATTGATAGGATTAATTTGGTCGAATATGTAATAGATGAACATCCTCTATACCCCTCAATGTATATCCTCGTTTCTCCACCAAGCCCTGGGAGACCAACTTATTATAAACATCATTGGCTTCAGCAATTTTCTTATGCCCGTCACCTTTATACTTGTTCTTATTTTTTTGGACTATCTCGCCCATTTTGGCCGAAATATCCTTACTGTTTTTGGCCATTTATATGAATTTTCTTGTGTTTACAAAGATAGGAAGATTATTAGCTTTCACGTAGTCAGATAATAATTCGTAGTAACCTCTGATCAACCCTCGTAAAGATTCTATCGAGGAAAAATCTTCTATTTTTAAACCCATTTCCTTTAGGGTTTCACAATTAATAGGCCTCCCGTGAGATTTCCATTTACTATGGTCATTTAATTTGTTGGCAATTTCCGTAGCCTTTTCTTCTTTTTGTGTCAACGTTACTGGGGTGCCTAATAAGGCAGTAGTGGTTTGGTGGGTATCCCAATTCTTAAATTTATATTTTACGAGCCATTTTTTCAATAATTCCGTTGTTAGTTCTTTCGCTTGTTCATAGCTTCTTAGTTCAGCTAAATCTAAATCCTTAATCATTAAATATTCGGCCTGGGTTAATGTATCACTTCTGGATTTCTCAATGGCTTCATTAACCTTATCAAGATATCCTAAAGCTGCCACCCATTTTCCTTCCTTATTCTGAACCTGAGGATCAATGGGGCCGAGAACGGAGGCATAATCCATAAAAATATTATCTCCACTCATACAAAAAATTGTACCAGCACTGTAAGCGTAGTCGGGCACTATAAAATCGACAATTTTATAGTGATGTCTAAAAATGTTTACATACCGCTCTACCGCAAAAGCACTACCTCCGCTCGTCGTTAGAATTACAACTAACTTCTCCTTTTTTTCAGAATCTTTTGCTAAGTCTTCAATAAATCCAACAATATCCGTTTCTAAACCATCCACTAATACCCCATAGTAACAGAATACATCTGCATTCAATTCCTTTTCTATTTCAGATAGCTTTGCTGTAAGAAGTGTTTTAATTGTGGAGTGGACATTCGCTTTCATGATAAGGTTTTTGTGGCTGTAACCTAAAAATAATAAAAGTTGAAATTTTCAGCGAGAGATAATAAAAAAAGTAGCTACTATCAAAATCCTAGAACATTTGCAAGCTCTTGGAAATAAAGAGGATAGTCTAAAGTAAGCGGAGACTGAGGGATTCGAACCCTCGATACCCTTTAGAGGTATACACACTTTCCAGGCGTGCTCCTTCAACCACTCGGACAAGTCTCCAAAAAGGGCAGCAAAAATAGGGATTCTTTGCTACCAATTATTAGCCTGGTCCGCATTCATTCTTTCTGATACATCCACCGGTGCATGCTGGTCCCATTCAGGATCATATTTCACAAACCAGGATATCCAAAAACTCCGGCTCAATCGCATTAACCAGGGTTGAAGCAATAAAAGGAAAATTGCATTAAAGCCCAGCCAGAAAAAGAAACGATTATCATTTACGGATAAACCGATAATAACCCACCATGCCACCAATGTGGCAACACTTAGGGCCACAGTTAACGCATAGCTAACATAGCTTGTACCATAGTAAAACCCTACTTCGATCTCCGTAGGCTGACCACAAACCGGGCAGGCCGGGTTCATGGTCATATTTCTTTTCATATTGAAGGTAGTTGGAAACTTAAACAGCTTTCCTTCACGGCATCTTGGACAGCGGCAACCTATTGAAGATGATAAATAACCCCTGTTCGCTTTCTTTTCACCCATGTCATTAAATTTTCGGGTGCGAAGTTCGGACAATAACGGGGATAAAAAAGTGATAAAGATCAGTGCTTCAGGCGATCCCTGAAATAACCATACACCCATGTTCCGGCAATAGCACTTAACAAAGTGATGACAATAACAGTAACTCCTGTGCCTATTTGCGCAAACAGTGGCCCGGGACAAGCGCCGGTAATGGCCCAGCCAAATCCAAATAACAAGCCACCGTATATATTCCCTTTATTGAATTTTTTGTCAACGAATACTATCGGCTCACCATAAATGGTTTTGACCTTGAATTTTTTGATGAGCCATACGGATACTATACCAACAACTACCGCAGAGCCAAGCACACCATACATATGAAAACTTTGCAGGCGGAACATTTCCTGGATACGGAACCAGGAAATAACTTCTGATTTAACCAGGATGATACCGAATAACAAACCTGCAAGCAGGTACTTCACATTATACCAGAGTGGATGCTTTAACTCCGACTCGTTATTGCATACAGTGTCTAATGAACGAACTTCAAAATCCGTATTTGGTTTTGCAATTGCCTGTTCTTTTATTTCTTGTACTTCCACAGCTTTATAATTTTAAAATGAAAGGAAGAATAAGGTTAGCCACGAAGAATCCTCCAACCATAAAACAAATTGTAGC
>DASVNY010000470.1:0-2648 GCA_036383615.1 Chitinophagaceae bacterium | reverse complement strand
ATCATCGTTGCTGTTTGTTGCCACACCTGCGCGGCTGGCAAATGTGAAGCGACCTAAAGAGAAGTAGGTGGAGGCTTCAGAGAACATTTCTACAAACTGCTTTTCCTTTTCATCAAGGTTTCTTGTATAAGTGGCGCCCGCTGTGAACTTGATCCCCTTTCTGGGGAACAAAGGATTATCAAGTGTATTGAATTGATAAGCGAATTTCAGGTTAGCATATTTCTTTCTTTCAAAATCTGCTGAATCCAGTTTTGATCCGCCAGTGCTGATAAATCTTCCATCAGAATTTTCGATGTTCACTGTCTGGAACTCACTTCCCAACGATATAGTATGCTTTTTCCCTAATTGCCTGTGCATTGATGATCCAAAACTGAATTGGCTCATTCGTAACCGGTAATAGTTCTTGTCAGCATCCTCATCATTTACTGTTTCGTTACCCAGGCCATAATAATTACGTGTATAGGATGGCGAATGATAATTGATATCGAGATGAAGATCAGATTTGCCAATGAACTCTCTGAATACTCCGGTGTAACCCAATGCCCATGCTTGCGTGCTGAAGGCATAGCTGCCTGTCAGCATGTGAAGTTGCCCGTATTTCGCTTTACCAAACTGTTGTTTCTTGAGAATAAAACCAGTATTCAATAAAAATCCATCATCCACATTGTAGCCAGGTCCGCCCAACGGAGCCAACCAATCAAAAACATAAGCTTTTCTATTGTAGTTATTCTTTAAAGTATCGTTTGAGATATATGATCTTGTATCCTTGCTATGATGAAAAATACTTTTCTGATCGTCGTATATCATTGTTTGATGACCGGCTTGTTTAACACGGGAAGTCACCGAAACAATATCTGATCCTTTACCACCGATCACCCGCACAAGAATTCCTTTGTTGACATAACCATTTATGCTAAACTTATCGTCTCCGCCCAATCCATATAAACGGATCTCGTTTGTTTCCGATCTCAGGAATACACGCTGATATACTTCCTCCCTTCTTTCAGTTTCTTCGTTTACATGATACACCGTTACCAATGTTGAATCATTGTTCAGCCGAACCACTTCAAATACTTCTTTTTGCGAGGTGCCAGTGATGTTGACTTCTTTTGACAGGAAATGATAATAGTCAGCAGCATATTTTTGAAGATCTGCTCTTCTGCGTTTAAGTTTTGCTACTGTTTCTTTACCAGAGATATTGTATATCGCATCCGGCATTTCCCTGAAAGCATCGGCAATCACTTCGTCGGTGAGTGAATCCTGTATCTCTTCGGCGATGCGTAACCAATTTTTTAAAGTGAGTCTTGTTGTAAAATTCCTATCAAGATGACCACCACTCATATTCAAACCATACACATCCCTGATCGTATAATCAAAATCCTGGATCTTGCGTACACCCCATTTCCTTGTTGCCGCCATTGGTATCAATCCGTCCATACTTGAAAAGGCCTGGTCGCGGTCCCTCGGTATAGGTTTATAGATCGTTTTATCTTCTTCCTTAAATACGGCCCACAACCACTGATCTTCATGCCTGTCCCAGTCACCGATCAGCATATCAAACAATCTTGCTTTCAGGAAGGCTCTCTCATCAACTGTGTTATCAGTGCTTATGAAAACTTTTCCCAGCAATTTTTCTGTATTGACAACACTATTGGAAAAACCGAATGCTTCATTCGTTTCACTCTTGTCTGTTGGCCTTTCTTCGATCAGGCAAACGGTTTCTCCGAATAGGTTATTGAATTCTTCCAGCCTATCTGTTTTAGGCACATATACCATCTGTGGCATGCTATGAAAGATGCCGGCTGCTTTGGCCAATGAAGCAACTACCATTGGTGCATAGGGATTGGCAGAAGATACCTGGTCCTGTACAATATCCTGCGCAAATGTTTCCCTTAACTCAGCTACGATCGCTTTTGATACATCTTTATTCACCATACGCAGCACATAAACCCTTCCATCATTTCCTTTTAAACGGAGTGATTTTGTTTGCAAACCACCTCCCACTTTTACAGGTGTGAGTCCTCCTGCAAATGTTTCCAGGTCAAGAATTGGAATTTCAACAGGCGTTGCCCATTCTTTCCGGTAATGATCTCCAAAGAATACCCGTTTCATCTTGCCGGCCTTGTCATACTGTGTATTGGCAGCGATGGTAATTGTGCCGGATGGTTCTGTTGGATGATACAATTGTGCTTTTGTCGTTGTCGGCAAAATATATGCGGAAGCACTTATCAAAACCCACATACATGCCCTGTTAAAATTCCTTTTCATAAACTGTTTCTTATGTGTTGTTAGTTTGAAGCAGGCACTAACTCAACAGGTGCAGTGTTTTGCTCCTGTGGTTTTTTGCCTGAAAATTTTTCTTTTATTTTATCGATGATCACATAGATCACTGGCACTACCACAAGGGTCAGCAACATTGAACTGGTCAATCCGCCGATCAATGCCCAGGCCATACCATTTTTCCATTCTGCACCGGCGCCACTCGCCAATGCCAGCGGAAGCATACCTATCACCATTGCTATGGTTGTCATCAGGATCGGCCTCAACCTGGTGCGACCAGATTCCATCAACGCCTCTTTTGTTTTCATACCTGATTCTTTCAACTGGTTGGTATAGTCAACCAACAGGATCGCATTTTTTGCAACCAA
>DASVNY010000469.1:0-3679 GCA_036383615.1 Chitinophagaceae bacterium | reverse complement strand
CGGACAGATGAATTTCGAAGTAGAGATCAGTTCTTATACAACCAGTAATCCGCCAACCTATTGCTTTTAGCACTATCACCAAAAGCAATACCACATTCATGACAATGAAAATGCTTTGTCCCTGCAATGATCGCTGTAGTTATCACTGCCGCACAAATAAGAAAATAAATCCCCCAGCTTATATTCTTTTTCATGATTTAAGGTTTACTACTCGTTACCGGAACACGGTTCTGCACCGGCTTCACGGTCTGTAAATAATTATAAATGGCTTTCAACTCTTCATCACTCATCCGCTTGAATGAGTTCCACGGCATAGGACTCCCCGGAACCAGCTTACCCATGCGAAAACGATCAATGAATATTTTCTCCGGCCATCCATAAATCCTGCTGGTTGAATCGGGCGTAAGATTAGGTGTGAGAAATCCTTCGATCTCCATACCACCTGCATAAGGCTCACCTTCAAAAGCACCCGTCATCATGTTCCGTTGAGTATGACAACCTTTACAGTTAGCGATATTGTTGGCGATGTATCCTCCATATAAAGCCGTACTGTCTTTTTTCACCTGCGCGGGCACTTCACCATCGGGACCAGTTGGTTTGATCAACAAGGCTTTTACTACTTTACCTAAAACATTCAGCGAATTATCCGGCACTTTATTCTTAATTGGTTTTTGTGCACGGAGATAAGAGATCACTGCTGTAAGGTCTTCATCCGACATATTATGAAAGGGCATGAAATCAAATACTACTGTTCCATCGGGATGCACACCATAACGCAATGCCCTTGCAATTTCCGCATCTGTATAGCGACCAATACCCGTCTCATCATCTGGTGTGATATTCTTTGCATAGATACTTCCCACCGGCAATTCGAATTCATGCCCACCCATCAATGAAACTTCTTTTCCGAGCGCCACCAGGGAATCAGGGTTATAAGGACTATGACAATCCGCGCAATGTGCCGCCCCAAACACAATATTCTTTCCTTTTAAAATTATAGCTGAATCAGCAGAAGCTGTGATAGCAGGATAAGGTCTGTCATACTTCACATTCTGCCGCATGGCCACTGTTGCTGATATACCGGCGATCAATACCAATAAAACGATCCCGGTCCATTTCAAAATTTTCTTTACCCGTCGCATAATAGTTAGTTAGGTGTTGTGTTGTTTAGAATGTTCCTGGTTTTTGCCATTGCGGAACAAGATTTTTAATTGGCTTGGTTGATTTAAGATAAGCGAAGATGGCTTTCAGGTCCTGGTCGTTGAAATTCCTATACACAAACCAGGGCATCGGCGGCAATAAAGGACGACTTCCCTCCAATCCTTTATATAATCCTTTGCGCAAGGCCCTGATAAATTGTTCTTCGCTCCACATACCGATACCGGTTGAGTCGGAAGAAATATTGGCGGCATAAGAAATACCCCATGGCCCTGCATAAGCCGTCAGGTCATTGGCGAAATAGATCCATCCGTTATTGTACGTGTTGGTATCTACTTTACCTACCGGCACTTCAGATGGATGACCACTGAAACGACGGGTCATGTCTATATCAAACCCACCCTCGGGCTTGAAAATTTTTGGTGAATGACAATCATCACAGCCCACAGCCGACACAAGGTATTCTCCTCTTTTGACCAATGCTTCGCCGGTGAGTGTTTCTTTAGCAGGATTTTTTGTCTTTTCCTGGTTGCAGGCTATCACTACAAAAGTGGTAACAACCGCAAGAGCCGACATCATCAACGCGATCTTCTTCATAAATGATAAGGTTTAACTGACTAATGGTATTGAAATCAGGAACAAGATAGTTTGGTGATAGAGGGATAAAAAGATACTAGTGCCTGAATTGTTGCAAATGCTGTATGAAATGAGAAAGCCGTTCTCATTATAAGAACGGCTTATCACACACTGTATGCTGCTTTGCTATTTCCGCCAGAGATAATATCCCACTGTCAACTGCAATCCCCTGTTCCTGTATTTTTCGTCATCAGCTTTACTAAGATTATTAAAGCTGAACTGGTAACCGATATTGGCAAAGAAGCCACCGGGCAATTTCACGCCGGCAATAGCGCCCACGCCAAAATCAGTACGCTTCCAGTAAGTTTCTCCTTCATCGTCTTTTTCAAAAGGATCTGTTTCTTCTTTGTCTGTTACGACCGATCCATCTGAAAATTTCATTGTTGTTTCCTGTGTTGATTTACCACTCACTGCATAGGAGAAATAAGGGCCGCCACCTACAAAAAACTGCGTGCTTCCTTTAGTAGTGTATAGTATATTCAAGGGCACCTGCAGGTAATTCATGTTCAACTTTCCTTTGGTAGCGATTTCATTGATCTCACCGGGAATGTCTGTCATCGATGCTTCGAGTTTTATACCGCTCTGTAAAAAGTTCACACCGGTTCTCAATGATAAGGAAGGTGAAACTTTGATATCTGCCACGATACCGCCACCAGGTAACACTCGTGAATTTTTTGTTGGATCTAAAAACTCAACTGTTTCAATGCTTGCATCACTCAGGTTGCCGGTTGCCTGCACACCGAGAGATAATTGTGAAAAGCCCGTTGCTGCTGTAACAACGCCGATCATTAATGCAATTACTTTTTTCATGTCTAAGGTTTATGCCTGCCAGAAGTCAGGCGGGGTTAATTAAAAGTTTACAATCCGAATACTAATGCTGCCAGCAACATGATGAAGCCGGCAATATTGGCTGTTTGACGAATATGATAGAAGTTGAACCAGCGTGAACGATACTGTTTCCAGTTAGATGGATAATTCGATACTGTCCAGCCGTTAATTACTTTGTTCAACGGAACATTTCCTTTCAGCGCCAGTATCACATCCACCAGCAATGCGATCAAAGCGATCACTGATGAAATGAATAATAACCCGCTGGGGTTGACCACTGAAAAAGCAGTAAGCAATAATAAAGTTCCCAACGTGATATAATACACCAGGCTCAATGATTGCTGCAGTTCACGATCGATCAATTGTCTTGTTTCGATATAAGCAGGCGCCTGCATTTTTTTAGAAGCTCCTGACAGCGCCAGCATATAAAAGAAGCTCTGGCCAACCACAAAGGCATAACATACCAATGTGATGAATAGCGTGATCTTGATAAGCATATGATAAGGTTTATAATGAGATTATAATTTGATAAACTCCACTCTCCTGTTCAGCATTTTTCCTTCTTTGGTTTTATTATCCGCCACAGGTTGCGTTTCTCCTTTTCCTTCCGTTTCAATTCTTGCCCCGTCAATGCCGAATTCAGTCGTCAATAATTCTTTCACAGAAGCCGCTCTTTTCTTCGACAGTTCCATATTGGCATTATCATCGCCATCGCTGCTGGTGTGTCCCAGCACTTTGATCTTAATACCACCGTTATCCTTCAACAGCGTAGCGATCTCCTTTACCACACCATAAGATTCAGGTTTGATAACGGCGCTTTGAAAATCGAAGAGAATACCTGTAGTAGAGAACTTCCCTTCTTCGATCAGTTTATGTCTCGTATCAGGTTTGCCGGTTGCTGCTTTAATATTGCTGATGAAAACAGCATATTTTTCTTCAGGATAGTTGGTGCTGCCCACCTCGAAAAATACCTGGTTCATGATCTCGTCTGCCGGTATTCCTTTTGGAACATCAAATACTTTTGTTTCATTGATCCACATACGGAATCTTTCCTTTT
>DASVNY010000468.1:0-1714 GCA_036383615.1 Chitinophagaceae bacterium | reverse complement strand
TCCTGCCGGCGATAGAAATAGTTTATATATAGAGCTTGCAGTTTTTCCTGCAGGAATGGAATCAGGTGTTTAAATGAAGAAGTTTTCTCCATCGATATCCTGAAATGAAAATGCTGCCCCTGCGTGTCCTCTTCTTCAAAGAAAATAACATTGGACACAAGATCATATAAACCCAGTTTCAGCTTCTCTGTATCATCTGTTGATTCGATAGAAGCAAAATGAGTTTCGATTTGCTTTTGTGTAGCAAATTCATCCTGCATATCGTAGCCACCAAAATCATTGGGTTGGAGAAATTCGCTTGTCACCACACCAGCCATCTCTTCACCGAATGTCTCGTTCAATATTTCATCATTAATAAACGGCCTGCAAAAACGCTGGTAATCGAACCAGATACCATTTTCACCAAATTCTTTGATGTGTACAGGCAAACAAGGAACGAATCTTCCCATAATGCCCTGCACCGCATTTGATGGAATGCTCCATATCCTGAAAAAGCCAAGGATATGATCGATACGAAAAGCATCAAAGTAGTCGCTCATTTGCCCGAACCGTTGTTTCCACCAGGCAAAATCATTTTCCTGCATCCGTTTCCAGTTATAAGTTGGAAAACCCCAGTTCTGACCAACAGCAGTAAAATCATCAGGTGGCGCGCCGGCCTGCCAGCACATATTATATTGATCGGGCGCCGTCCAGGCATCGCAGCCATAGCGGTAAATGCCAATTGGAATATCACCTTTTAATATGATGCCTTTTTTATGTGCATAATCTGCTGCTTCTTTCAATTGCAGGTGAAGATGGTATTGAATAAAACAATACAACCCCATCTCTTTTGCCGCAGCAGATTTTGAATTAAATATTTTATCAACCTCTGTTTTGTTATAAACACCATTTGTTTTCCATTCTTCAAAATGAGAAGTGCCGTATTTATCCCTGAAATAACAAAATGCTGCATAAGGCTGGAGCCAGTGCTGATTCTTTCCAAAGAATTGCTTGTAGTCTTCCGATTCAAGACAGGCCTCCCCCATTTCCTCGTACAATTCCTTCAGCAGCGACATCTTGAATTTTATCACTTCTTCATAGTCAACTGCTTTAAGATCATTCAGTAGCTTTTGTTTTCTTTTGATCGAACTCAACTTAGCGGCATGTTCTTCACCCGCAACTTTTGACAGGTTGATATAAAGCGGGTGTAATGCAAATGCGGAAATAGCAGCATACGGGTAAGAATCCATCCAGGTGTTGGTAGCGATAGTATCGTTTACGGGTAACAACTGTATCAGTTTCAAACCAGCCAGTTTTGACCAATCCACCAATAGTTTGATATCCGCGAACTCCCCTACTCCAAAACTATTCTTGCTGCGTAAACTAAAAACGGGGATGGCAACACCCGAGCCTTTCCATGTGTCATTAGGTAGCTGAACAAACCCATCATGCAGAATGGTCACTTTCTTTTTGCTGCCATCGCTGAACAATAAGCGGTTATTTCCTCCTTCATACTGTATAAAGCTTTTATCCTTGCTATTATACACACCATATTTATAGGCGATGGGAAAACTATCATCTTTCAGGCTGATGCGTGCAACCCACCAGTTCTCTTCTCTTGAAAGGAGCAAAGGTTTTTCGGTTGACCATTCACCCAATGTATCGCCACTTCCTAATAAACAGATCGCTTCGTTTTTTTGAAGCAGTGGCGCTTTCACCTTTAAAACATGGGTAT
>DASVNY010000467.1:0-3499 GCA_036383615.1 Chitinophagaceae bacterium | reverse complement strand
CATTCCTCCCGATTTCAATACGGGATCGGCGCGGATAGTGATACGGGGTAATACTTCTCTCACTGGAAATAACCAGCCGTTGTTTGTAGTAGATGGAATGCCGATCGACAATGCAGCGGGAGACGGCGGTAGTATCGATTATGGTAATAATGCTGCCGATCTGAATTCGGAAGATATCGAAAGCATCCAGGTGCTGAAAGGACCTAACGCTTCTGCCCTTTACGGATCAAGAGCCGCAAATGGTGTGATCCTGATCACTACAAAAAAAGGCAATAATAAGTTTAAGGTAACGCTCAATTCAAATACCTCGATCCAAAAAATTATCGAGTTTCCCGAATACCAGAATGCATATGGCGTCGGCACTTCTTTTTATATCGACAATACGCATCGCATACCTGAGGCACAGGTTAATTACAGGAGTTGGGGTTCACCCATGCTGGGTCAGCCTTATATTGCTTTGAACGGAGAATTAAAACCTTACCTGCCACAACCTGACAACGTAAAGGATTTTTACAATACAGCATTACTGTTGACCAACTCTCTTTCTGTTGAAGGCGGCAATACTGCAAATACTTACAGGATTGCTTACACAAACTATAAAGGAACGAGTGTAGTGAAAGGATTTAATGAGATGATGAAGCATAACCTTGAATTCAGGATGCAAAACAAATTCACTAATTGGTTCAATATGGATTCCAAGATTGGCTATATCCGCGAAACAGTGGATAATCGTCAATACGGTAATTCAAATGGCAGGAACCCAGCCAACCTGTACACGCACATGGCCAGGAGCACCGACCTGGATGAATTAACTCCTTATAAAGATCCTGCTACCGGAATGGAAATTGGCACACACCGCAACTTCAGCAACCCTTATTGGGTGATCAATGAAAACCCCAACAAAGATGTAAAAGACAGGATCATTGCCGTATTCAGCCCTGAGATCAGGATCGCTCCTTCAGTAAAATTTACGGGACGTGTGGGGGCCGATATTTACTGGTGGGATGGATTTGAATTCAATAATATCGGTTCGGTGATAGCAAGTAATCCGAATGGGTTCATGAGGACCTTCAATACCAAGCAACAGAATTTTAATGTGGAAGGCATCTTCTCTTTCAACAAGCGAATAAAAGATTTCAGTTTTATTGCCAATGCAGGTGCCAATAGTTTCAGTTCAAAATTTGAACGCAGGGAAGCAAGAGTGAATTCATTGTTGCAGCCAGGACTGATCAACCTTTCCAATGCGAGAGAATATCCCACCGTTAGCCAGAACAGGAGAGACAGGGAGATTCATTCCGTATTCGGGGCTGTTTCTATTGGGTACCGTAACTATGCTTTCATTGATTTTACAGGTCGTAACGACTGGTCATCTACTTTGCCCAAAGGAAATAATTCTTATTTCTATCCTTCACTCGGTGGTTCAGTGATACTAAGTGATATGCTACACGTCAAGAGCAATTTGCTTACCTACGCCAAGTTGAGAGCTTCGGTAGCCATGGTAGGAAATGATACAGATCCTTATCGTCTCGATCAAACATTTTCTTTCAATGGGTTCTTTAACGGCGCACCGCTGGCTTCACTTTCCACAGTGATGAATAACCCGGATTTAAAACCAGAAAAAACAAAGTCGTATGAATTTGGTTTCGATGTCCGACTATTTAAAAACAGGTTGAACCTGTCGGGCACATATTACAATGCAGGCACCACCAACCAGATCATCACGGCACAATTACCCTCATCGAGCGGCTACCAGCAAAGAATATACAATGCAGGTAAGATCAGCAACTGGGGCTATGAAGCGCTGGCCAATGCCACGATCATTGATGGAAAGAAATTCAAATGGGAAAGCTCCATCAATTTTTCTAAGAACAATTCAGAAGTAGTGGAGCTGATAGATGGAATAACACGTTTTCAGCTCAATAACAACTCGAGTTATATATATGTATATGCCGAAGTAGGAAAACCCTATGCGTATATGCGTGGCCTGGGAGTAGCAAGAGATGCTAATGGCCATATGCTTATCGAAGATGGCGGTTCTCTTCTTATAAAAGATAATGATATGGAATTTGGTACGGCTTCTCCCGATTGGTTTGGCGGTATCAATAATACTTTCCATTATGGACAATTTGATCTTGGCTTTTTGATCGATGTAAAGATGGGAGGTATGATCTATTCCGGTAGCTATTCACGGATGCTTACGAATGGTGTGGTTGCTGAAACATTATATGGCCGTGACGATTATTATAAACATTCTGTCATTTTCGGTGAAAGCAATTCAGAGTTAAGCGGGGGTGCTATCTGGGATGCTTATTTTCAAAACGGCACTAAGAATACAAAATATGTTACTCCGCAGAACTACGAGTATGCACGACCCAATTATGCAGAGTTTGTAATGTTCGATGCTTCTTATGTAAAGCTGAGAGAGGTTACCGCCGGTTACACATTTACCGCTAAACAGTTGAAGAAAATGCCATTTAAAAGTGCAAGAATTTCGCTGGCAGGACGCAACCTCTGGATCATTCATCGCAATACACCACAGGGCATTGACCCTGAAGCTACTTCAACTTCTGGCAATGGACAAGGTATCGAGAATGGTTCCTTACCACCGAATTCCATTTACGGGGTGAATGTGCGCCTTACTTTCTAAACTTAGTCACTTGATCAAGCAACAAAATTCAGATATGAAACAACGGTTTATAATAGCAATAATGGGGTTAACGATCTTCACTTCCTGTTCAAAGAACCTGGAAGATGTGAATGACAACCCGAATAATCCATCTACCGTAGAAGCCGACTTCCTGCTCACTACTTCCATCTTCGAGTCAATGAACTTATTTGGGGGTCAAATGAACAGGGCCGTCTTTTATAACTATACACATCATTATTCAGGCTTCCAGGGAGAATTTCAACGCTACACTTATAATCCTGGTGATGATGCCACTTATTGGAAAAACGCTTATATCAAATGTTTGCAGCCGGTGCATCAAATTGTATTGAAGTATAAAGAAAATCCTTCCTATAAAAACAGGGTGCTGATCGCCCGCATATGGAAAGATTACCTGTTTTCAAATGCCGTTTCCATGTGGGGAGCTATCCCAACAGATGCAGCATTGGAAGGAACATCAAGTGTGCCTTATCAAAAAGAAGAAGACATATACTATAACCTGCTTAATGATCTGAAAGGGTTGACTGACTCTATTGATCTTACAGGTGATAAATACACTGCTTTGGCAGATAAAGTATATGGAGGAGATCTTTTGAAATGGAAAAAATTTGCTAACACACTCAGGCTCCGGCTGGCTATGCGCATTTCAGTTGCCAATCCCACTATTGCGAAGCAGGTGGTGCAGGAAGTAAATGCCCTCGAACAATATATCATCCAATCTGAAACAGAAACTGCCAGGGCCGTTTGGGATAAAACCAGCAGTGCTACCTGGAGCCCATTATATGATCGCGTGGTTTATAATTATACCGCCAATAAAGCGACCATCCCCGTGAT
>DASVNY010000466.1:0-2425 GCA_036383615.1 Chitinophagaceae bacterium | reverse complement strand
ATGCAGTTGTTGCTGGTAAACCTCCACGATCTTTGTGACCATGCGGTTCAGAAAGTATTTATCGTGGCTAACGATAACAACAGAACCCTGGTAATGCTGCAGGTATTTTTCCAGCCATTCGATGGAAGGAAGGTCAAGGTGGTTGGTAGGCTCATCCAATAGCAAGAGGTCGGGTTGTTGCAGGATCATTTTCGCCAGCAGAACTCTCATTCGCCAGCCTCCGCTAAATTCTTTGTAGGGCCTGTTCAGATCAGCATTGGAAAAACCCAATCCCTGCAACACTTCTTCAGTTCTATGGTGGATGGTGTAACCGCCCAGTGTTTCTAATTCGTGCAGGCGGTCGGTGTATTCATGTAAGGTCTTTTCGTCACCTGTTTTCTCCAGTTCTTTACCGATCTCTTCGATCTCTCTTTCCAGTTGAAGCACTCTTTCAAAAGCACCAAGCGCCACCTGGATAATGGAATCATTGGTGTCAAAACTCAACAGGTCCTGGTGCAGGTAGCCGATACTGGTAGTGCGGCTGCGTTCCACTGTTCCTTTTGAAGGCAGGTATTCTCCTACCAAAAGTTTTAGAAGGGTTGATTTGCCGGTACCGTTATAACCGATCAAACCGATACGTTCACCCGGCTGAATATGCCAGGTGGCGTCTTCTACGATCACTCTTGCTCCAAATTCAAAGGTCACATCCTGTAATCCTGCTAACATAAGGCTGAAATGAGGCGCAAATGTAGATATAAATCGGCGGATGAAGAGACCCGACTCCTGAAAGGGTAGCGGTACAGTTTCCCACTAAGGCACAAAGAACACAAAGCTATTTCTTTGACTTTCTTAGTGGTCTTAATGCTCTGTGGGAAAATACTTTCAAACTGTACCGCTACTCATGAAAGAAAGTATGCCTGTTTATTATCAAAGCTTTTAGTATCGCAAGGGCCGCGATGAACCGCAGGGATCGCAAAGAACCTTGCGTTCATTGCGTATCCTTTGCTGGCTTTGCGATACTTTCTAATATTCTCAACCAGGCTCGCTTAGACTCCAGCAGAACTGCCTATAAAAGAAACCTCCTATGTGGCTATGCGGTTAATTAAAATCAAAGCAATACTGTGATTTTCTTAGTGGCCTTTGTGGCTTTGTGGGCAACGACTAAGTGAAATCCTGTAGAGACATTGCTACAGCATCCTTCGCAAACATTATTACATTGTTATGACTAAAGCTTCTATTTTTTTCGGCTTCCCCACAACGTTTCTTTGTTAAACAGTTATCAATACCCAATGCAATCAACCTGTAAACCTCTCTTATGAGCATGCGCCAGTTACGGATCACGAAATCGATCACCTCCCGTGAGTCCCAAAGTCTCGTCAAATACCTAAATGAGATCAGCAAGGCTGAATTATTGACCACTGAGCAGGAAGTAGAACTGGCCATCCTCGTAAAAAAAGGTGATAAAAAAGCGCTGGACCGTCTCACAAAGGCTAATCTCCGTTTTGTTGTATCTGTTGCCAAGCAATACCAGGGCCAGGGGCTTTCACTGGAAGACCTGATCAATGAAGGAAATATGGGTTTGATCGAAGCCGCCGGTCGTTTTGATGAAACCAAGGGTTTCAAATTCATCTCTTTTGCCGTGTGGTGGATAAGGCAGAATATCCTGCAGGCGCTGGCCCATCATTCCCGCATGATCCGGCTTCCGGTAAACAAAGTGTTATTGAGTAACCAGGTTCAAAGAACCCGGTCATTACTCGAGCAGCAACTGGAAAGAAATCCTACCGATGAAGAACTGGCCGAAGCCATGAATGTAGAAGTGGAGGAGGTCAGCCGCAGCATCATGCACAGTAATCGTCATACCAGTCTCGACACTCCTTTACCCGGTGATGAAGAAAGCAGTCTTATTGATACATTGAAGAATCACGATGCTACGGATACGGATAAAAAAGTCTCTTATAATGAATCGCTGAGAAAGGAAGTATCCCGTTCCTTACAAATGCTTAGCCCCAAACAGCGACAGACCATTTGTTATTTTTTTGGGATAGGAGTGGATCACCCGCTGGGTCTTGATGATATCGCCCGCAAATTTGATGTAACGACTGAAAGAGTGCGACAAATAAAAGAAGCGGCCCTCAGTAAACTGAGAGCCATGGATAATTTTGATTCTTTAAGAGATTATCTCTGTGCCTGATCATTGTTTGTGCCGGGTATAGTTAAAAGGAATAGTGTCCTTTCCGCCTTTGCTATTTGGCCCGATAATAAAAGCATTCACCGTGTTGGCATCAGCCACCGTATAATTAATGTCTGTCGGAAAATCATGCGCGGGGTTACTGAACTGAACGCTATTGTCACTCATTTTTGTTGATGTGAACTTTATAGCTTTTCCATCATTCTGATTGGTCACTTTGTTTTCATAGACCCAGTTGCTGTTTTCGGGATAAACCTT
>DASVNY010000465.1:0-2530 GCA_036383615.1 Chitinophagaceae bacterium | reverse complement strand
TGAATGGTATTAAAGCATTACAACAGATAAGACTCACACTTCCTGACCTGCCGGTGCTGATCATCAGCATTCAAACAGAAGAACAATACAGCAGGACCATGTTAAAAGCGGGCGCATCGGGCTATTTAAGTAAAGATGCCGCACCGAAAGAATTGGTATTAGCTGTTCAAACCATTCTGCAGGGAAACAAATACGTGTCTCCTCAACAAAAAAATATAATCGAGGATAAGGAACCTCATAAAGCTTTGCATGAGCAACTTAGTATCCGCGAATTGGAAGTGCTCAAACTAATCGCCACCGGCAAAACATTAATTGAGATCGGTGAAATACTATCCGTATCTCCCAGCACCATCAGCACTTTCAGGGCAAGGATCTTAAGAAAATTGAAGATCACTAATAATGCAGAACTGGCACGCTATGCAGTGGCAAATAAACTGATCTGACCTTCTCCTTCTCATCAATTTAATCTGCCGGAAACATCCCGCATTGAAGTTGGCTACATAGGCAAAAAAAACTAACTTCCAATCCTGCCCGCTGTCGGGCGGATTTAATTGCTTTTATGAAAATACTTGAGATCAAAGTGCTGAAAGGCCCTAACTATTGGAGTGTTCGTCGTCCCAAACTGATACAGATGAAACTCGACCTCGAAGAAATGGAGCAGCGGCCCACCAACACTATTCCAGGATTCCGTGAGCGACTCGAAAAACTATTTCCCTCCTTATACGAACATCGTTGCAGTGTAGGCAAACCCGGCGGTTTTTTTGAACGGGTGGAAGAAGGCACCTGGATGGGGCATGTGATCGAGCATCTCGCACTTGAACTGCAAACGTTAGCAGGAATGGATACCGGTTTTGGCAGAACAAGAACACCCGATGGAGAAAAAGAAGGTGTTTATTATGTAGTGTTCAGCTATATGGAAGAAGATGCCGGTGTATATGCCGCAAGGGCATCTGTAAGAATCGCACAAGCATTGATCGATGGAAAAGAATATGATCTCGCTGAAGATATTCAACAGTTGAGAGAGATCAGGGAAGATACAAGACTGGGACCTTCTACTGGCTGCATAGTAGATGAAGCGGCTAAAAGAGGAATTCCTTATATACGATTGAACAAACAAAGTCTTGTTCAACTGGGATATGGCGTTAATCAAAAAAGAATAAGAGCAACGATCGCATCTACCACGGGCAATATTGCCGTGGATATTGCCTGCGATAAAGAAGAAACCAAATTATTACTCGAAGCGGCTGAGATACCTGTGCCAAGAGGAACCGTAATAAGAACCGAAGCCGGTTTGCAGGAAGCCATTGATAAATATGGCTATCCCCTGGTGATAAAACCTATTGATGGAAATCATGGAAAAGGTAACACTACTAATATCACTACCTGGGAACAGGCGATCAAAGCATTTGAAGCCGCTAAATCTTATAGCCGCAGTGTGATCGTTGAGCGATTTATCACCGGTTATGATTTTCGTTGTCTTGTCATCAACTATAAATTCATCTGTGCCGCATTGCGCACACCGGCGTCTGTTGTAGGCGATGGCGTTCATAATATTCAATGGCTGATCGATGAGACCAATAAGGATCCCCGCCGCGGTTATGGCCATGAAAAAGTGCTGACACAAATAACCGTTGACCAGTTCACACAGAAAATGCTGGATGATATTGGTTATACGCTGGACACCGTTCCAGCAAAGGATGAAAGAGTATTATTGAAACCAACAGCCAATCTTTCTACAGGTGGCACATCAACAGATGTGACGGATGAAGTTCATCCTGCCAATATTTTTATGTTTGAAAGAATTGCAAGGATCATTGGTTTGGATATTTGTGGTATTGATGTGATGGCTACTGATCTGCGAACACCTGTGGCCGAGAATGGAGGCGCTATTTTGGAAGTAAATGCCGCGCCGGGATTTCGTATGCATATTGAACCAGCTGAAGGTTTACCAAGAAATGTGGCCGAGCCTGTTGTAGATATGCTTTTTCCAAGAGGTAGCGCAGGTCGCATTCCTATTATCGCGATCACCGGCACAAACGGTAAAACAACAACAACAAGATTAACGGCGCATATTGCAAAAAGCGCAGGCAAAAAAGTAGGCTATACTACCAGTGACGGCGTGTATATCCAAAATCAACTGATGATGAAAGGTGATTGCACAGGCCCTGTATCATCTTCATTTGTGTTAAAAGATCCTACCGTTGATTTTGCTGTGCTGGAATGTGCAAGAGGAGGTATTCTTAAATCGGGATTGGCTTTTCAGAATTGTGAAGTGGCGATCGTAACAAATGTTGCTGCCGATCATATTGGGTTGGGTGGCATCAATACAGTAGATGCGATGGCAAAAGTAAAAGCTGTTGTTCCGGAAACTGTATTTCCACATGGTTATGCTGTGCTGAATGCCGATGATGATCTTGTTTATAAAATGAAGAATGACCTCAAATGCAATATCGCTTTGTTCAGCATGGATGAAAATAATCCACGCATCAAAAAGCACAGCGCTGAAGGCGGACTCTCTTCCGTTTTTGAG
>DASVNY010000464.1:0-4187 GCA_036383615.1 Chitinophagaceae bacterium | reverse complement strand
TGTGGCTTTGCTGCTTTGATATTGCTATATAACCTTTCTATAAAAACATTCACGGCATTTCTGCGCCAGTCGCCTCTTGATAATTTACCGCCGGATTGCTGGTAAGCGGCCCAGCTTACCGAATCAGGAAAATCCTCGTTGAGATTATAAGAAGGGTAGGGATAGAAGTAGTCATCAAAATGAACGCCATCTATATCGTATCGCTTTACGATATCCATTACTACAGCCGTTGAATGATCTTGTGTTCCCTGCTGTGCAGGATCGAGCCACCAGTAACCTTCTTTTAAATAGAGTGCCAGTTCAGGTCGCTTCTTTACAATCGAATGTTCTGTTATTTCTTTTCCGTCTTTATGATGTGCCCGGTATGGGTTCAGCCAAACATGCAGTTCAAGCCCACGGTTATGCGCTTCTTCTACCCAAAACTCCAAAGGATCATAATAGGGTGAAGGAGCTTCTCCTTGTTTGCCCGTTAAAAAATAGGACCAGGGTTCGAGTTCGCTTTTGTACAATGCATCACATTGCGGGCGCACCTGGAAAATGACGGCATTGAAATTATGTTGTTGTAAAAAGTCAAGTAATTCGATCGCTTCTTTTTTTTGTTCTTCGGTACTTAACCCGGGTGTGCTTGGCCAGTTGATATTGGCAACCGTGGCTACCCATGCCGCACGGAATTCCCGCATTGCTTTTGGGGCTGAAGAAGCAGGTTCATTTTTAGTAAGCGATTTTGAAGGACTACAGCCCAGGAATAAAATAATGAGTGAAATAAAGCAAATGAATTTCATAAACGATGAATTTGAATGGGGAATAGCATCGTTTAAAAATAGGATAAAACAAGATGATATCTTGCCGGTTTTTGCGGGCTAAAAATAACCTACGAATAATTCGCAAATTAGTATAACAATAAAAGGAAAGATCAAATCCTTACAGCACTCACCAATGGTTCAGGTTCATGAATGCTGAGCGCTGCTGCTTTGCCTCCATCTATTTTGAAAATGATCTTCACAGATGCAGCTCCTGCAGGTGAAAAACTATTTTCACCCACGCTATTCAGTTTACGGGCAGAACCAGCTTTACGGCTTATTTGCAAAAATCCAAGCCTGTGCTGATCAACTACAAATGTCTCCGCTTCGCCCTCGCCAAAACGATATTCGCCTATGTACTTTTTCTTTTCTTCGTCACTCATCTCGAGGCTTTTTTCTTTGTTGTCTGCATTGCCTGTCGTTTCAAGATAAGTAATGACCTTATTGACATTGGCTTTGTCTTCTGCTGTGATGTTTTTATCAGCGAGACGATTCTTTGCATGTTGCAATAATGTGATGCCATGTGGCCCCGGTTTGCTTTGAATGCCCGGCACAGTTTCAACAATTTCCTGCAAACTTTTATAGGCTCCCAGCATTGCAAACGTAAAAATGTCGGGTCTTGCGCCATGACCCATTAAGAGCTCGGCAATATCTCTTCTGCCTACATGAGAAGCTGCACCTAATGCAGTTTCCCAATCGCCAAATCCCCAGTCCCATGCGGCACCGGCAAGCTCGGGTCTTTTGGTAACTAGTTCTTTCACTTTATCAAAATTGAAATGGGAAGCGCCGACAATGCCACTCACCATTTCATCATCCATGCTTGGATAGCGATAGAATAATTTTTTATCAGCAGTTGGTTTTGAAAGATCATTTCCCATTGCATTAGCAAAACCAAAGCTGGTGATACCGATAATGCCAAAAGCAGAACTCTTGATAAAACGACGGCGTTGAAAAGAAAGATCGTTCATGACAGGCAGGTTTGATTATACAATTAAGTTACATCAATGCCCAGCTTGATAGGAAATGAAAAAAGATGACCGGCTCTATGACAGTATTGGTGGTGTTGGATCTACTCTTTTAAAGCAAGATCGGTAGGCAATCCATCAAGGCTTTTGAGATTATTCTGTTTGATATACTCGTGCAATCCGTCAGCGCCTTTCTTTTCGGCCCATTCAAAATGAATATCACGGTGACCCGCGAAATCATATAAAGGCACACCAAAGCCACAGGAAGTTTGTACGAGATCAATATCGGCGACAATGAATTGTCTTGTGCTGGGATAAATAGTAAACTGTGGGGCGAGCTCATCCCATTCATGAGTGCCGGGCAATACGGCATGACCTTTCCCATATAGACGTAAAATATTCGGCGCTCCTTCAAAAGAGCAGAACATTATAGTGATGCGCCCATTTTCAAGCGTGTGAGCAGAGGTTTCATTACCGCTGCTGATAAGATCCATATAGGCTACTTTATATTCAGACAGTACACGAAAACAATCCAGCCCTTTGGGAGAAAGATTCACCCTTCCTTCAGCACTTAACGGCGCTGTAGCGACGAAGAACATGTGCTGTTTTTCGATGAATTCCTTGTGTGCAGATTTGATGGAGTCGTGTAGTTTGCCCATTAAAAATGATTTGGAGGCATGAATTTACTAAAGCTTAGTAAACGAACGGTTTATTATGGAGTTACTTAAGTCCTTTCAACCTTTCTTTTACATCTTTATCCGACATATTTTCAGCATCGGCTTTATCGTAAATGGAAAGGAGAAAAATGGTTGTTTCAATTACCTGAACAAAAGTGATAATCCTTGCACCCCCGGATTTTCCCTGGCCTTTTGAAGTGATCGCCATCCGGATTTTGTAACAGTCATTACCAAGAGAGGTTCCCATTTTTGGTTCTTTCTGCAGCCGGGTGAGCAACGCTGTCATGTCATTTTTTATAGACGGATATTTCTTTGCTAGTCGCTTTAATTCTTTTTCAAATGGCGGAGTAGGAATGATATTAAAGTTCATTCAGCAACTGGTTAATGGATTTGGCCTTTACTTTACCTTTGGTAAATTTTTTTGCAAACTCAACAGACTGTGACAGGCCATCAAGTATCTGCTTTTCCTTTTTAGTCTTTTGTTTTTTTAGAATGGTTTTGTAAACAGCCGCTTCTTCCTCTGCTATGGTGAATTCCACATTGAGGTTATCTAGAAAAGCCTTTACAGCTTTTTCCTGTTTTTTTGTTTTCGGCTTTACGATCAGTTTCATGTGATAAAATTAATAATTTCGGATTTGACGCAGCAATTGCAAGACGGGTTTTTTATTTTAGCTGCTTAGTTGTTCGGAGAAATGATCGTCAAAAACCAACAGCTTCAAGATCTTTTCCATTCATCTCTTCTTCTCTCGCCAGCAGAGCGGCTGCAACTGTTGTGAGCACAAGCTGCATAGAGGATGATAAGCCTGATCGAAGCCAAACAAAATGCCGGCTGTCTTTTTTGAGTGAGCCGGTATTGAATTGCACGGCTGCTGCTATCCCTTCTTCTTCAAATGTTAACCCTAAGAGACCTGGAGCAATACTTTTTTTGCCGTCATGAAATTGTTCCACTTCTTTTAAAGCTATTCGCCTGTTTCCATTTGAGATCGTTCCTTCAAATTGATATCTCTTTTTACTGATGCCAAAAATCTTTTCTTCCGGTATTTCTTTTATCGTCGTGTGAAGGGTCCATGTTGTTGTATCAAGATTGGTCTGAATGATTGCAATATAGTTTGCCAATCCGCCGGTATATTCTTTCGGGGCTCGGGATGACCTGATTATGTTGCCCGATCGATCGCTGTATGACAAAACGGTATAAGTCGCACTTGTAACAAAAGCGGTATCTCCATTGGGTCCTGCAAAACTGAATGATCCTTTTTCCTGTAAGCTGATCTTTTCTTCCCTGGCAAAAAGCCTTGATAAAAACGATTCATTTGTCCAGGCACCCTTCGTAAAAGACGTCCACGCTGATTTACCCGAGATCACGTTGTAGCTTCCAATAACATATTTAGGAAAACCTGCAATGTTTTTGTGACTTACAGAATGCTGGCGACTTTTTGTAAGAAAACTGTCAGGTAAGATCATTGGCTTTTGAGCATCAACAATAATTGCCAGCAGCAACAAAATGGATACACTGTACGATTTTCCCTTCTCATTGAGTAGTTGATAAATAAAATTAATGATTAAGCCGATATTTGATCAGTTTGCCCTGAATTATCAAAGCTATGCACACTCATGATTACAGGGTTTCCCGAGATTTTTATTCCTTTTCAGGCCTTACCTTTGCGGCCTTTAATGTATAGCTGTGAGCCCCGGGCTTCGAGCTGCGGGTTTCCAGTAACCAGCAACCAGTAATGAAATATCACAAC
>DASVNY010000463.1:0-2184 GCA_036383615.1 Chitinophagaceae bacterium | reverse complement strand
AAACGTCTTTTAGCTTACGCCAAGCCATACAGGTGGTTTGTGATACCTTTTTTCTTTTTTACACTGCTGGCGGTGACGTTCAGCATATTCCAGTTTGCATTGATCATTCCTTTATTGAATGTGCTGTTTGATCATGGCTCTGTAAAAGAAACTGCAGCGCCCGCATTTTCATTTTCCACCGGGTTTTTTAAAGATATTTTTTATTACCAGGTTTACCGGCTTAAAGCGATCAATCCCCAATATGCGTTGTATTTTATTACGCTGATAATTATTTGCGCCGTCTTGCTCACCAACCTGTTCCGTTACCTGGCGCAGCGAACGCTGATAAAAGCAAGAACCCTTTTAGTAAAACGGATCAGGGAAGCATTGTTTGAAAAAGTGAATCACCTGCACATGGGCTTTTTCACCAAACAACATAAGGGCGATCTTATTTCAAGAATGAACTCCGATGTGTTCGAAATAGAAGGTGTGGCGGCTAATTCACTTGAAGTGTTGTTCAAAGAACCTTCCATGATCATTGGTTATTTTATTGCATTGTTTGCTATCTCACCTCAACTAACCTTATTCACGCTTATCATCATTCCTATATCTGCGCTTGGTATTGCAACGGTTCAGAAAAAATTAAAAAGAGATGCGAGTGATGCGCAGGCTTCTATCGGTCGTTTGCTAACGATCATGGATGAAACACTTACAGGCATGAGGATCATCCGGGCTTTTAATGCAACAGGTTTTACATTAAAGAAGTTTAGCCGTGAAAACGATTTTTATCGAAAAGCAAGCTTGCAGGGTTTTAAGCGAAGAGAAATGGCCCCGGCATTTTCCGAAGCCGCGGGTGTGATGGTGGTAGCTGGCATATTATTATATGGAGGTTCTCTTATTTTACGTGATGGACAAAGTGCAGGATTGCAGGCAAGTGCATTTATCGCTTTCATTGCGATTTTTTCACAGGTACTTCGTCCTGCAAAAGCAATGGTGGTGGCGGGAGCAAATATTCAACGCGGTCGTGCCGCCGGTGAAAGACTATTGGAGATCATCGACATGCCTGTTGAAATAACAGATAAAGAAAATGCGAGAGAACTGCATTCATTCAAAGAGTCCATCGGGTTTGTAAATGTTGACTTTGGTTATAATGATGTAACTGTATTAAAGAACGTCAGCTTTGAAATTCCAAAAGGAAAAACGGTGGCGTTAATAGGGTCATCGGGTGTGGGGAAGTCAACCATCGCCGATCTCATCCCCCGTTTTTATGATGTGAAAGGCGGTGCTGTGCTTGTCGATGGAATTGATGTGAAAGATTACAAGATGGAGTCGTTGCGGAGCCTGATGAGTTTTGTAACACAGGAAACATTTCTTTTCAACGACACGATCTTTAATAATATCGCATTGGGGCGCCCCGAAGCCACGGAAGAAGAAGTGATGGAAGCGGCACGCATTGCCAATGCTCATGATTTTATCATGCATACCGAGAATGGTTACCAAACCATCGTTGGCGACAGGGGTATCCGTCTTTCCGGCGGACAGCGTCAGCGACTTTGCATAGCCCGGGCTGTTTTAAAAAATCCTTCCATATTAATTTTGGATGAAGCTACGTCGGCGCTCGATACCGAATCGGAAAGAATAGTGCAGGATGCATTGTCAAACCTGATGAAGGGTCGCACCACGTTGGTGATCGCTCATCGTCTCAGCACCATTAAAGAAGCCGATGAGATCATTGTTCTTCATGAGGGCCAGATCATCGAAAGAGGTAATCATAATGAACTGGTGGAAATTGAAGAAGGTGTCTATCGCAAATTGACGAAAATGCAGCAGATCGCATAGGATCGGCCGTTTTTCCAATTTTAGATTCTATCGGTTTCAGATTTTGGACAAAATTTGGCCCGATGCCGGGCCCTCCCAACGCCCAGCGGCCTCCCCCGCCACCACCTACCATTTCTTTCCAGGCAAATGCTCTACTTATCAGCAATATCTGCCGACTTTATCAATCAGAGGATAGTCGTGGCACGACTACGCTCAATAGTTATCACAGGGTTTGATTAATTAATCATCTTAAATATAGCATCGCATCTCAGGCAAAACCAAGGGAAAAACACCGAAGAATTACCGTTTTTTTCTGTCAGAAAAACCAGAAAACCTCTTCTCTATTTCAACCCCGATAGCTATCGGGGGATTCAGCAATCAATTTTA
>DASVNY010000462.1:0-3510 GCA_036383615.1 Chitinophagaceae bacterium | reverse complement strand
CTTGCCCGTTTGAAAAATGATTCAGCTTTCTATTACTTTAACAAGGTGGTCAACGAATCGAAAGATAGTTTGATGATCGCTATGTCTTACAACAGGATGGCATTATTGCAATTTAACGCCGGGGATTATTACAGCAGTCAGGAAACCTTAATACAATCTTTTAAATACCTGGAAGAGGAGAATAAACGAGATCATCCCTGTCTTTCATCCAACTATAATCTACTCGGCCGCAATAGCCAGAACCTGGAAAATTATGACGATGCGTTAAAATACTATGACCTGGCGATAAGATTCAACAATGTCTCGCAATACGAAGTGACCTTCTTAAATAATAAGGCGCTTACTTTCCAGGCAAAACAGGAGTATGATAAGGCCATTGCTATCTACCAGTCAATCCTGGATACAACTAAAGAAAACCAGGCGGAGTACCCGAGAGTACTTTCCAACCTTGCACGGACAAAATGGTTGGCCGATTCCAATTATAATGCGACGAACGAATTGTTAGCAGCATTAGCCATTCGAAAAAGAGAAAAAGATGATTTGGGGCTAAACGCCAGCTATTCTCATTTATCTGACTATTATTCAAAATCACGGCCTGATTCAGCATTGCTCTATGCAGAAAGAATGTACGAAGTAGCCCTGAAGAATAACAGCCCGAATGACCAGGTAGAGGCCCTGGATAAATTAACCAGGTTGAGCCCCAGGAATCAAAACAGTTATTTCAGCGCATACCAGCATTTAAGCGATAGTATCCAGGATGCAAAGAATGCGGCAAACAATAAGTTTGCACTCATCCGTTACGAAACAGAAAAAAGTAAAGCTGATAATCTCAGCCTGCAGCGGGACAATACAAGGCAACGGGTGCTAACGGTAGGAATAGCTGTTGCTGCCTTCGCATTAATTACAACATTACTACTTTGGTTTCGCCGGCGTCGCCAAAAAATAAAACAGGAAGCTGAAAAAGCGATTCAGGAATCCAAACTCAAGACCTCGCAAAAAATACATGATGTGGTAGCCAATGGGCTTTATAGGATCATGAATGGCCTGGAGCACAAGGACACAATAGAGAAAGAGCCATTGATTAACGAGATTGAAGTACTTTATGAAAGGTCGAGGAATATATCTTATGAAGATATAATTGATGAGTATGCGGATTATAACAACCAGGTGCACCAGCTACTCACCTCTTTCGCGAATGAACATACCAAAGTGATCGTTGTCGGCAACCAGCAAACATTCTGGAATCATGTTGGGGCTACCCAGAAACACGAACTTCAATTGGTGCTGAATGAGATCATGGTCAATATGAAAAAGCATAGCCGGGCGAAGAACGTAGTGATACATTTTAAGCAGGAAGAGCGCATGGCATATATTCATTACAAAGACGATGGAACAGGTTTTCCCGCAGCGATGGAATTTGGGAATGGGTTGAATAATACGGTTAGCCGTATTAAATCTTTAAACGGGGAAGTTAGTTTTGGTAAAAGTGGCGGGGAGGGAGTGTCTATTGAAATTTCCTTTCCGCTTGAATCCCTTTAACCATGATTGACAAAGTTATTATTGCCGAGGACCAGGAAAGTGCCAATCTTTCTGTTCAGAAGACGATGGAGGAACTGCGTATTGCGCACAGTGATTATGTTTACTATTGTGATGATGCATTGAATAAAATACAGGCGGCTAAACTAAAGGGCCAGCCTTATGATCTACTGATCACAGATCTTTACTTTGAAGATGATGGCACTCACCAGGCAATTGCCGGGGGATTTGACCTGATCCGGTCAGCTCGTGAAATTCAACCGGGTATCAGGGTACTTGTTTTTTCAGGAGAAACCCGTCCTGCTACTATCGACATGTTGTTTAAAAATTATGAAATTGATGCCTTTGTACGAAAGGCCCGGCATGATGTGAAAGAATTAAAATCCGCTTTTGATGCCTTGTCAAAGGGCCAGCCATATTATCCCAGGGCGCTGGCGCAATTGGTGAAGCAATCCAACACATACGAGTTTACAGAATTTGATATCAGCATCATTCGCCTGATCTCACAGGGTTACCAACAAAAACAGATTGCTGAATATCTCAGGCAACATAGTATCAAACCTTCCAGCCTGAGCACGGTGGAGAAGCGGCTCAACCAGATCCGCGAAGAGCTGGGCTTTTCCAAGAATGAACAGTTGGTGCTGTTTTGTAAGGAGACGGGGATACTATAATGGTGCTACTCTCTTTTCCCATCTATTAATCATTTACTTTTTTCAGTGTTGTTTAGGTCGTTACGGTTAGCCGTAAGAAAAACATAAATCTGCCTGTTAGTTTTGAAACAGGACCGCAACAATTTATTACGGGTCGCAATCAAAACTAACCATCATGCTCACAGCACTAAAGCAACAAAAGTTACTAAGCTCACTCAAGGTTTACCGGAAAGAATTTTTGGACAGTGGTCTTACAGAGCTGGATGAATCCGGCACGAGGTTAATGATCAACCGGTTTTTATCGGATGTTTTAGGATATAGGCAGATTGAAGAGATCAAGACGGAGTACATGATCAAGGGCACGTATGCAGATTATGTGATCCAGGTAAATAATACGCGCCATTTTTTGGTAGAAGTAAAAGCACTTTCCTTTGAATTGTCCGAAAAGCATTTGCGGCAAACAGTTAATTATGGCGCCAATGAAGGCATTGAATACGCCCTGCTCACCAATGGTAGGAACTTCGAATTCTATAAGATCATTTTTGAGCAGCCGATCTCCTCCCGTTTAATATTTTCTTTAGACCTCAGCGATGCTGCCGGCCTCAAGAATGCAACCAACTACCTGCAATACCTACATAAAGACAGTGTGGTCAGGAATTCCTTTAAACCGCTTTGGAACAAGTGCGAAGCGACCGATCCTTATAATATAGCCGGAATAATTTGTTCTGATCCCGTGCTGCAAACCATCAAGAAGCTGATCAGGAATAAGTACGGCGAGAAGTGTGAGGATGAAGTGATCTTGAGTGCAGTGCATAAGATCGTGACTGAGAAAATGGACCCGGGGTTGATAAAGCCGTTTAAAGTGGCGAAGGTAAAAGTGAAGAAGGAGAGGAAGATTGTAGAGAGTGATCCAACTGAGGTTGATCTCCCGGCGATCTCGGAGGCAGAGAACACAGATGTTTGAAAGGATCGGCAAGCAGATACGTATTTATAGTTTACTCTTTAAACACTAAATATATCATATCATGGCACCAGAGCTTCATACGCATTTCCTTAACCTGTATTCGATGGCATTATCGGATTCCGAATTTGATGAAAAGGAGATTGCAGTATTATATAGGCTAGGAGAAGAAAAGGGCATTCCTAAAGAAACTATCGATTCGATGCTCTTAAATCCGCCTCCTGCGGGAAATTTATATGTCCCACACACCCTTATCGAGAAAATTGAATATTTATACGATTACGCGAAAATGATATTGGCAGATGGCGTTGTTCACGCTGATGAAATAAATACCCTTGAAAAATTCTGCATCAAGTTTGATTT
>DASVNY010000461.1:0-8394 GCA_036383615.1 Chitinophagaceae bacterium | reverse complement strand
CACCTCCACCGCCGCCACCACCTCCTCCTGTGGTGATCCAGGCGCCACCGGGTTTTGGTTATTATGTGGTTGGTTATTTTCCATCTTACAGAAACCCTGCGGATGTTCCTGATGTAAAATTCAGGATGTGTAATGTTATCATCTATGCTTTTTTCAGCGTGGATGCAAATGGCTTGCTGGTGGTTAACAGTCCTTCTACATTGACAGCTGTGATCAGTAAAGCCAAAGCAAACAATGCGAAAATCTTTGTTGGTATCAATGATGGATTTGGTGATGGCAAAACCAATTTTAAAAACATGGCGGCAACGGCCAGCGGCAGGAATAATTTTGTGAAAGATGTGATGGCTAAAGTGAGGCAATATAGTTTTGATGGTGTGGATATTGACTGGGAATTCCCAACCACTGCCGATGGTACTGATGCAAGTTTTACTTTTTTGATGAAAGAACTTTCAGATTCACTGCATACGAATGCCAGGTATTATCTCACAGCAGCGATAACAGCTGGAAAATATGCCGGCAGCATTCGGGATGCTATCCGCAATGAAGTATTCGGCTATGTTGATTTCTTTAACATCATGGCCTACGACGATTTTAGCACTACTGTTCCCTATCGTCATCATAGTGATTATACCCTGGCGCAAACCTCTCTTACTTACTGGCTCACCACAAGAGGCATGCCTTCAACAAAAGCAGTATTAGGTTTGCCTGCTTATGGAAGACCATCGGGCATCACGCAAAGCGGAACGGTACTTACATATAAAAGTATATTGGCACAAGGGGCGGATCCGCAAAAAGATTCGGCGATTGTAACTGCCGGCGGGTTTACTAACTACACCATTTATTACAATGGACAATATACAGTGAAGCGAAAAGCAAAACTGGCCAAGGATATTGCCAATGGAGTGATGATGTGGGAGAAATGGCAGGATGCGACAGATGATAATTCATTGCTCAAAGCCGCCTGTGATACAGTTGGAAGAGCGTATTGAACAGAAGAACAGATGAACAGAGGAATGATGAGTAGGTTAGTGGGCCCAGTTGGTCATTCGTTCACTTTCTTTTAAAAATCCTCCTTTACTGTGCGTGGTCCTGATCATTGCTTTTAATTGCCGTTGTGAAATGACCCAGTTCATGGAGTATTTTATTTCCCGCTTGCCTTCATAAAGATCAATATTTGTATAATGAGAGGAATCTTTATAAAGCATGTAAAGAAAATTCTTTAATCGCTGATCGTTGATAGTGGTTTGTGTGCCATATGAACCTAATAGCGTTTTCACCGGTGCGAGCAGGTCATTGGTAATGGGGTTGATCTTTCCGTAATTGATCAGTTTTGGCTCTGTATTGGAAATATGAATGACCCGGAATTTTATTTTATCCTTCCAGGGCAGAAAGATTGAATCATTGTGCAGCATATCATTCATGGCAATCATCATTTCATTGACCACGCCGGCACCGGAGTTATCAAAATAACCGCCATCAACAAAATAGTGACAGGAAGTAGTTTCGCAGCTATCGCATTTACTGTTGATCCTGCCTGCGGGACTTACATAAGGGAAGCTGGCACCTAATACTACTGCTGTGCTGAGTTTCATATCCTGGTCGCCATTCAACAAACTCAATACATCTATTCTTTCATTAAACATCGGGTCGGTCATATCAATATTGCTGATAACACCGGGACTTCCATCCTGCATTCTTGTGGTGTTGATACAAAGTATCGGCAAACCATAATCCGCTTTTCCTTTTTGCGTGATCAATGAAGAAAGCCGTACCGAAAAACTATCATAAAGTACATTGGAAGTGTCGGCAGCTTTTTCAATTGAATAGGCAAGTGCGGCGGCGCGATCCTGTACAAAGTTCAGCGGGATGATATGACGGATAATATCGGGCCCCAGCATATGTGCAAGGGTGTAAGTAAGAAAATCTGATTGTAAAAACTCACTTGACGCATCTGTCATGGGTGTTTTGCCGCCAACCTTTTGTTTCACTTTATTTTTCATTCGCAGCAGGCTAAAAAAAGTGGAAGTGCCAACGCTGCCGCCTGATGCACCTGATAGGCAAAAAAGGTGACGGGAAAATTTTCCATCGGAACCATCTTCCAATGCACCGAGTATGCCGGCAGTCCAATAACCTGAACGGGATGCGCCGCCATTTGCCATCACAAAATAGATCTCGTATTGCCCGGAACTATCAATAGATGTTTTGCGGGATGAATCCGTTAACCAGCCATGAAAATATTCTTTCAGGTCCTGTCGCTTTTGAAAGCTCGGCGCCAGTTTTTCTTTTTTGACAATAGTGGCAAAATGCGGGTCAACAAATAAACCTATCAATACCGCCAATGCAAATATTAGCAGGTGAAAGTTGAAGCGGACAAAGACGGAAATAAGCGTAATGATATTGCCTATTCCCAGCAACACGCCAAATGCAAGCAACATAAAAGGAAAGCTGCCAATAGTAACGGCCACTTTAACATCAATGATAGCGGCTACATACACTGCAAATGCAACAACACTTACTATGTTGAAGCCACGGAAATAAAGCCTGTCGTTTTCTCTTGTGATGATGTATTTGAATTTCTTCCACAAACGTGACTTGGGAGAAATTTCACTCACGGGTCCTGCTTCATCGTCAGCGGGGAGGGATCTTGCTTCTGATATTTCACGTCGTATCAGCAGCAACAATACCATTCCTGTTTGAATGATGAGTAATAAACTTGTGAGGATCCAAAAACTCAATAATGGTTTATGCAGGCTGGTCACGGAAATAGTAGCAATGACCCACAAAAGCATTACAGTATAGGCTGTTGTTCTTATTCTTTCTAAGAATCTTAACCAGGCTTCCTTGCTTCGTCCACGTTGGCGAAGAATCCTTTCCCAAAAACGGAATATCAAAAAATACCAGGAAAAGCTGAATAGTAAAATGAGATGGGCCCATACACTATCTATATATGGCGATCCTGGAATATCCAGCTGGAAAAAAGCGAGCAGGATAACGGTGATGCAGGTGAAAGCAAGAATTCTTGGCGTGTGCACCTGGAAAGCTTTCCAGATATGATGCTGATCGCCTTCCTGCAGATCCTTTGCTTTTGCTACGAGACGGGTAGAGTACCACGTAACATATACCCAAAACACCAATGCTAAAATAAAACAGGCAAAAACATAAGAGATGCCTTTGTCATCTTCAAGTGCAATTGCCATCAGGTCCTTTCCCTGCGTGATATGCCAGAAACAAAAATAGGCAAGCACTACAAAAATGAGCGGCGGGAAAAATAACCATAACGACTGAACGAGATAGCGCCAGAAGCTACCATCGAACAGGTCCTTATAATAAAGCAGTCGCTTGGTTTCTTTGAACAGTGGCATCCTGATAAATTTATGAAGCCCTTATTGTTTGAACAAATCGCTTATTTAAACCCTTTCCAGGTTCTTGTCTTCATATCAAAAAGCCAGTATGTTCCGTTGCAATAAGCGAAATTGAAAGTAGCTTCTACAGGAGCGCTTTCAGGAAGTTTGAGCTCTTTTGTCTTGTAGCCTGTCCGGATGCTGTATAACTCAATTCTCTTTTCATAGTGGTTCAGCAAAGCGATCTCTGAACCGGGCAGATCAGTATAGGCCGCAGCCGTGTTGTAATCTGCAACCACATCTGCATTTTCAAAATCATCGCTTGCTTTTGTTTTGCCCAGGTGTAGTGTAACCGACCCTTCGACTTCAGCAGAACTGATGTCATATTTATCAAGGTTGCCTTCACCATTGAAGAAGTAAACCATTTTTTCTCTTGTACTGTAAATGCCGGTGCTTTGTTCGGTTGGCTGGTTCATATCATCAAACAGTACTTCAATATCCGTAGGAATCCCTTTGGCATCCAGTTTATATTCCCCCCATCCAAAGTCATCATAGCCATTTGCCTGTATGGTCTTGCTGGTTGGATTATACCACATTCCCCTTATGTCGAAAAAAGTTTTTTGGTCATCACCAGATAATCTTTTTCCTGTTGCATCAAAAACAGCCAGGGGATAACCCACATTACCAGCAAAAGCAGCATAATATTTTTTCAATACAGGATGCCAGGCAACGGAAGCACCCCTTGTGCCGGGCATATCATCATCGGCAGTTTTAGGCATTTTAAGTTCAAGAACTTTCTTAAGGGTTTTTGGAGCCGGGACTACTTGTGCCAAACTGATTGCCGTAAACAATAGGGTAACGGCAGACAAAATCATCGTCTTTTTCATGGTGGTTTTTGTGACGAATAAAAAGAAAATAAGAAGACTAAACCATACCCTTTGGAGGGTACATTTATTCCTGGGGAGTGTTCAAAATCTTCCAGAGCATGTCCTTCAAATCTACCAGGCCCTTGTTGGTAACAGAGGAAATAAAAAGATGTGGGATATTAGCCGGCAGCTCTTTTTCAATAGCGGCTTTTAATTCATCGTCGAGCATATCACTTTTGCTGATGGCAATGATGAATTGTTTGTGTAATAACTCAGGATTGTATTGCTCCAGCTCGTTCAATAGTATTTCAAATTCTTTTTTGTGGTCATTGCTGTCGGCAGGTATAAGGAACAGCAGCGCTGAGTTTCTTTCAATATGACGCAAAAAACGATGACCTAATCCTTTTCCTTCGGCAGCTCCTTCAATGATACCGGGAAGATCGGCGATACAAAAACTTTTACCATCCCTGTATTCAACCATACCCAGGTTGGGTGTGATAGTGGTAAAAGCATAATCAGCGATCTTGGGTTTGGCAGCTGTTATCACTGATAATAAAGTGGATTTACCTGCATTGGGGAATCCAACAAGACCAACATCCGCCAACACTTTTAACTCCAATATTTTCCATCCTTCACTTCCGGGTAAGCCAGGTTGCGCATATTCAGGAGCCTGGTTGGTTGGAGTAGCAAAGTTTGAATTGCCTAAACCGACTTTACCGCCTTGCATCCAGATGATCTCCTGCCCATCTTCTAATATCTCGACTTCTTTTGTATCTGTTTCTTCGTCTCTCGCGATAGTTCCCAATGGAACTTCGATAATGATGTCTTTTCCAAAGCGCCCCGTTTTATTATTGCCACTGCCGCCTTCGCCATTTTCTGCGAGCACGTTTTTGTAATAGCGGAGATGCAATAGCGTCCACAAATTCTTGTTGCCTTTCAAAATGATATGAGCGCCACGACCGCCATCGCCACCATCGGGACCACCCATGGCCGTGAACTTATTGCGCATAAAATGCCGGCTGCCTGCACCACCATGCCCGCTGCGGCAAAAAATACGTATCTGGTCAACAAAATTGCTTTTCTCCATTGCTGCGCAAAAGTAAGTGTTATTCAGCAGTGAATCAGCTTAACGTGGCTTCGTGTTTTTGAGTCTTCGTGGCAATCTCCATTAATTAATACTTGCTGTTACAGCCAAAAAAAAACGCCGGCCTTACGGGGCCGGCGCTGTAACGCAGTAAAGAGGTATTTACTGCACAACGAGTTTCTTGCTGAACACGGCTTTGCTGTTCTTGTCAATCACTTTTACTAAATAAAAGCCCTGTGCAGCCTGTTTATCCATGCGGATCGTTTCAGTTTGTCCATCGCCACCCACATTCACGATGCGTTGTAATATCTGGCGACCCATGATATCCGTCATTTGAATAGTGTATTCGCCGGCTTCCAATTGATCAAAATGAATAGCAAACTGGCGATTGGTAACAGGGTTGGGGAACACCTGTATCTTATTATTCTCTATTTCACTGCTGGCTGGGATCACTCTGTCAGCAATGATATTAGCTGCAGGATCCTGTGATTTTTTTGTATTCAACAAATTGCCATTAGCAAGATCAGAAGTGCGCCAGCTATTGGTAAGTTGGTATTGGGTAGCAGCTAATGTTTTATGGTCAACAGTAAAGAAGGTGTTGGTTCCTTCTACAGCACTACTGATCAGGATTGTATTGTCGGGAGTAACTGCGGCGCCATTGGTAGTAAAATTAGCTGGCAGGCCTTGTACCTGGCCAAGATATGTTGCTACTTTGGTTTCCACATTTACTTTGAAAACATTATTACGGGCAGAGAACACATACAGGCTTCCGTCATTGGTGGCAATCATATCACCACCGAAGCTGCTGCATGAGCTGTGAATAGAAAATCCTTTGTTGGCAGGATCATCAACGATCTCTCCAAGATCAGCTACTTCCAAACCTTTGCCTGTGCTGAAACGGATAAGGTGCATACCATCATTGGTCATCGCATAACCGTTGCCATCCTCAGCAACCACCATACGGGTAATGATATTGCCCTGGTCGGCATTCTTACTAACCATACCGGTGAATGCTGCATTATTCAGGTAATAAACCTTCATTGTTTTTACATCAACATAGCGAAGCTGATCGATGAACATAGGAGTGTACCAAAGACGGTTATTCTTTTTATCAAAAGCCATTGCGGCTACACCACTGCTGAAAGCGGGTTGCAGGTTATGTCCATAGCTGGCGATCCGGGAATCAAAATTGGCGATCTCTTTTTTAGTGATCGCATCAAAAGCAACCTGGTTAGCTTCCGCGCCATTCAACAGCACTTCACTTACCTGGCCGTTTTGTAAATTGATCTTACGGAGATAATTCCAGTTAGCACCTTCTTTTTGAATGTCGGTAATGGCCCAGGCAAAGCGGTCGGACTGGCTATGGGCAAGGGTAGTAAGCATCACGGTTCCTGCCAGCAAGGAAAAACAGCGTAAACTTTTTCTCATACACAGGTTTTATGGTTAAAAGAAAATGGAACATTAAGTTACGACTATTCCGTTTCCGGCGAAAAGAAATTTTTATGGATGGGAAATAATTCCGCACTCGTAAAAATTGGTAGTGGTACAGTTTGAATAATCATTTATGTTTTCCCGCAGATTTGCGCAGATCAAGCCGCAGATATACGCTGAGAATAAGCGATATTTAAGTAATCTGCGATAATCCGCGGAAAAATCTGCGCAAATCTGCGGGAGAATTTCAAAATGACCCACTACCTAAAAATGCGATAAGAGGTTATTGCGTCACCAGGAGTTTGGTGCTGGATATATTATGTTCCTCGATGAGATGGAGCATATACATGCCCGGCTTGAGTATAGAAGAACTGTTAAGGGAAAGGCTGTTATTTCCCTGCAACACATTATTAAATTGTTGCCACACTGTCCGGCCCGCCATGTCTGTTAATTTCATCATCACTTTTCCAGCAACGGCTGCATAGAAACGAACGGTTACATCGCTTTGATTCATGATCGGGTTTGGACTAATGTTCAGGCCCGTGAGATCATTGTTCTCTTTTTTGATCATGATAGTATTGCTGTACCTGAACTTTCCATCAAGATCGATCATCTTTAAGCGGTAAAAAAAAACTTTATCTGTTGAATTGCCGAGATTATCCGTGTAGTTATAATTTATGCGTCCACTGCTATTCAAAGCAGAACGACTTCCGATAGAAATGAAATCACTACTACTGCTTTTTCTTTCTATCTCATAATGACTGAAGCTGATCTCGTTCTCTGCTTCCCAATGCAGTGTGGTAATATTGTTCCTGAGATTTCCTGAAAAGCTTATCAAACTAACCGGCAATGCGCTTTGTAAAGGAAACTGATCGGAGGCCAGGTCGGTCAAACCTTCTAATGCAAACACCGAAACACATTCAACTGTACCTGCACTACTATTGGCTGTTGTTTGATCTATAAAGTATAACCCCTGGAAACTTGAAACATGCAATGAGCCGCTTTGCGTGAAGGCAACACCATTTACTGATACGGTAAAATTATCGCCACCAGGTTGCACCAGTTTCCATCTTCTTGTTAATGTATAAGTGGGGCCATCCAAACTATTCATCACATACACAAAAGTTTCTCCACCGGTGATATTGGCAACAATATACATGGCACCAACCCCGCTAATGGCAAGGTCGCCATTCTGAAATTCATTGGCGGAACCACTTCCCGAAATAGCGATCGTTCCAACAGTAGTGATAGTTGTAAGTGAAATCCCGTTGCCAACAAAACGTGCAAGGTATAAGGTGGTAAAATCACCGGCAACGATCCATCCATTACCTAAGGGATCAAAACCAAGACGCACAAAACCAAGACCTGCCGTGTTGCTGCCGTTAATATCTGCAGTTGCTATCAATGTATTGCCGGTACCATCGGGATTCGCAGCAAACAGGTTTACATTGCCTGAATTGGAGAAGTTAGTATTCTCCATATAATAAAGAGAGCCGTTGGGGTCAGTAGGAGTAGAACGGTTCTTTGCCAATGCTGCTGTATTTGCCAATGGTGTAAAAACTTCAGCGGGGCCATTCAGCACTGTGCCTGTAACAGGATTGATGTTCCATGCACGAACAGGATTGAGGTTGACAGCAGAAAAAAGATTAGGTGTAAAAACATTCACCGTTTT